>JAZGCP010000262.1:0-2590 GCA_036477035.1 Acidimicrobiia bacterium
TTCTCGTCGCTGCCCCGGCAGGGGCCGATCTCGGTTCCGACCTCAGCGAGATACAAGACCAGATCGATGATCTCGAAAGTGCGATCGCCGCCGCCGAGGGCGCTCGGACCGACTTTGTCACGAACCTGCTCGAAACCGCCAGGCGGCTCGAGGCCGTGGCACAAGAGCTGATCCTCGCCGAGCAGCGGTTGGCGGATACCGAGTCGTCGATTGCCGCCACCGAAGCCTTGCTGATCGATCTGGTCGAACAGATGGATGTTCGGCAAGGACTGATCCTCCAGCTGCGTGCAGATGTCGGGCGGGAGCGGCAGGCGGCGGCGACTCGTGCCGTGACCGTGTACATGTCGGCCCACTCCGATATTTCGGCCCGTTTCGCCGGAGGGGATGACCCCAATGCGGCCGTCGGCATTATCTATGCAGATCGAGTTCAGATCGTTGCCGATCGGGTTATTGCCGAATACGAACTCCACCGCCTTCAAGAGGAGCGGGAGGTCGGGCGGCTCGAAGCCGAGGAGCTAGAAGCTGAAGGCCAGCGTGAGGCGCTACGGATTCAGCAAGCGGAGGGTGTGGTCATTGCCGCTGAGGTGGCCGCCCGGGCTGCCGAAGTAGAGACGCGGCTCGCCGAGCAGAGGGCGTTACTCGCTCGCATGGAACGCGAGATCGCCCACTTCGAGGGTGAGATCGCCGATCTGGCCCGGGAGGAGGACTTGATCAGAGCCCTCATCGCTCAAGAACAAAGCGGCGACGGCGAGGCACCGGGACTGCTTCTGCGACCGGTTCCGGGTGGAGTTTCCAGCGGCTTCGGCTGGCGTATCCACCCGATCTACGGCAACTCTCGGCTGCACACCGGATGGGACATGAATGCGTCGTGTGGAGAACCGATCGTTGCCGGTGCTGCAGGGCGAGTCTTCTTCTCCGGTTGGAAAGGTGGGTATGGGAACACCGTGATGATCGATCATGGAGGGGGTCTCGCCACTCTCTACGCGCATCAATCGGCAACAGGCGTCGTCTACGACGAGCAGGTCGTCACCGGCCAGGTGATCGGCTGGATCGGTACCACCGGTACATCGACGGCCTGCCACCTGCATTGGGAGGTACGGGTGAACGGGATCCCAACGGACCCGTCCCCGTGGGTGTGATGGGGACCAAAAAGATTGCCACCAACCGCCGGGCTCGATTCAACTATGAGATCAGCGAGACCTACGAAGCCGGCATCGTGCTACTCGGGTCCGAGGTGAAGAGTCTCCGCGCCGGCCACGCCGACCTCAAGGACTCCTATGCCGCGGTCCACGGCGGCGAGATGTGGCTGGTGGGGCTCCGCATATCTCCGTATGAGTATGCACGCGATGGGGGGCACGATCCCGAGCGGGAACGCAAACTCCTCCTCCACAAGCGTGAAATCGAAAAGATCGGCGCCAAGATCGCCGAGAAGGGCCTTTCGCTTCTCCCGATGAACCTCTACTTCAAGGACGGCAAAGTCAAGGTCGAACTCGGGCTCGGCAAGGGCAAGGCCCAGCGCGACAAGCGTGAGACACTCAGGCGCCGCCAGGCGGATAGAGAGATGGAGCGGGCGATGAGACACAGGAGTCTTGATTGAGGCGGCGGGTGGCGTGTCGCTCCATCTCGGTCGCCTGGGTAGGGACCCGGGCGACATTGCGATGAGGCGAAGCCGAAGAGCCGTAGGAGCAGAGATGGAGCGGGCGATGAGACACAGGAGCCTTGAATGAGGAGAAGCTGTGGTCGATCGAGGGGCCGCCGCCTGGTCGCGACACTCCTAACGCTCGGCCTCGTCGTGGCGGCATGCGGGCAGGATTCGGACAGTTCGACCGGTGGCACCAGCTCGTCGCTGGGGCAGGTGCAGGGACCGTTTACGGTGCCCGAGGCTCGGGCGATAGCTGATGGACGGATGAGAGTTCGTGGGAGCATCCTGCGAATTGGTGTTGGGCCCGAATGCGACCCCGATGCCGCCTGCCCGGCTGTGATTTACGAGATGCATCTGTGCGGGGCCATGACCCGCTCGGTTCCGCCGCAATGCGTCGGCGACTTCTTCTACCTGCGCGGGATCGATCCGGCCGCCATCGAATTTCAGGAGGCACCCGACGGGACCGGCTGGAACGCTTCGGTCCTCATCACGGGCCGCAAGCAAGGTGAGGCGTTTATCGGTGAGACGGTGGAAGGCGGTTGAGCCTCCAGGAATCCCCCTTGAGCACCGATGGTTGTATCTTGTGTTTGCCCATGGGGGTGACATGGTTTCGACTTTGAGGGTTGAAGCGTCGGAAGCGAGCCGAGGTCCCCGGAGTCCTCGTTAAAGAGCCGGGAAACAATGCAAGTGCCGAAGACAACTTCGCACTGGCTGCTTAAAAGTGCAGCTCGTCCGTCTGGAGGGTTCCCCTCTCACCAGGTCCGGACGTCGCAATAGGGGATGCTCCCGCCGGGATTGCCGGGACCGGCGGGTCAAGACCAACTCCGGCTAGGGCGCAGGACCACCTGCCGATAGGGCCCTGCGTTCCGAAGCTCGCTATCGGCTGCGCTCGGAGATGCCGACGCTGATGCCTCAGAGGACCGGGGTTCGACTCCCCGCACCTCCACT
>JAZGCP010000263.1:0-2820 GCA_036477035.1 Acidimicrobiia bacterium
CGGAGCGAAACCAACGGCCTAGTGCGCCTTCGTCCGGTGTCCTTGCCACCACCGCCCCTGCCTCGCTCTGACCATCACCAACGCCACCTGCCGGAGCACTAGCGCCCCGTTGCACTCGCCATGTACGCTGGTTGAGCCCGCCATGAGAGTCATCGAACACCTCGACCGCGCCACCGAGCCACTCATCTCCTTCGAGATCATCCCGCCGCGCCGTGGTGGGCGGCTCGACTCGCTGCTCGGCCTCATCGAAGACCTGGCGCAGTTCAATCCTCCCTTCATTGATATCACCAGCCATGCAGCCGAGGTGATCTATGAGGAAACTCCCACCGGGTTCCAGAAGCGGATCAAGAGGAAGCGACCGGGCACGCTGGGTATCTGCGCCCTGATCCAGAACAAGTACAACATCGACGCGGTACCCCACGTACTGTGCGAGGGGTTCACCCGCCAGGAGACCGAGGACTTCCTCATCGAACTCCACTACCTCGGTATCGACAACGTACTTGCGATTCGCGGCGACGATTCCGGGTATGAGAAGCCATTGGAACACGGACGAAGTCGGAACGATCACGCTTCCGATCTGATTACCCAGATCGCCGCCATGAACAAGGGCGAGTTTCTCGAGGACCTGCTCGACGCTTCCCCGACCGACTTCTGCGTTGGTGCGGCCGCATATCCGGAGAAGCATGTCGAAGCTCCCAACCTGGCGGCGGATGTCGCCTGGGTCAAGGAGAAGGTGAACGCCGGCGCGTCATATGTCGTGACCCAGATGTTCTTCGACAACGCCCACTACTACCGGCTGGTGGATGAGTGCCTCCGACAGGAAGTCACAGTTCCGATCATCCCCGGTTTGAAGACCATCACCACGAAACGTCATCTGACTTCGATCCCCAGCAACTTCCATTGCGAGATCCCTGTGGCGCTGGCCGATGCCGTGACCGACGCCGCCGATGATCAAGTTCTTGACGTCGGCGTCGCCTGGGCCGTCGAGCAATCCCGCGACCTGTTGGAGCACGGTGTTCCCTCGGTGCACTTCTATGTGATGGGAAATTCTCGGGCGGTCGACGCCGTCATCCGCCAGCTAAAGCTGTAGAGCCGCGCCTACCGGCGCGCCCTCAGTGCCGATGGCTCTTCGCATCTAGCTCCACCGTTCGAGTCCTACTCGGCCTCGAAGCAGCTCCGCATGATGGTGCCGCCCTGCGGGCGGCCCTGTGTTCTACGGCTCATCGCTGTGTGGCCCGGGGCCCCAACCCCAGGCCACCGAGCCCGCGCCTTATCTAGCTCCGGCGTTCGGGTCCTGTTCGGCCCCGAGCCACCTCCGCATGGCGGTGCCGCCCGAGGGCGGCACTGTGCTCTACGGCGCGCCCTCTTAGCCGAAGAGGTCTACGGCCTGATTGAACATTCCGACGACCTCGCCGCCGATCAGTTCGACGAGCGCAAAGCTCACCAGCAGCACGGCCACGAGGATCATGCCGTACTCGATGAGGATCGCACCGCTTTCCACGGCGCCATCCCTGTCACATTCCATCAATTGGTATTCGGCACCGCCAGTGGCCCAACTTGAGTCCGAAACCGGTCAGTCACCCCAATAGCGCTGCTCCCGGAAGGGATCTCCGTACATGTGGTACCCGCTGCGCTCCCAGAAGCCCGGCTCGTCGTGGTCGAGCAGATCGAAGCCACGCACCCATTTGACCGACTTCCAGAAGTAGAGATGGGGAACCACCAGCCGCAACGGCCAACCATGGTCGATCGTCAGATCTTGACCGTCGTGTCGCCAGGCGAACAGATTCCCGGGTCGTGCGAAATCCTCCAGTGGCAAGTTGGCCGTAAAGCCGTGCTCGGCTCTGACGACCACGTGGCTCGCATGCGATCGCGGCGCTACCAGATCCAAGACATCTAGCACCGCGACGCCTTCCCACCGAGTGTCGAGTCTGGTCCACTTGGTCACACAGTGAATGTCGGCGACGATCTCTGATCCGGGGAGCGACTTGAAGCCGGCCAAATCGAAGCTCTGCGGCTCATCCACGAGGCCGCCTATCGAGAAGTCCCAGGTCGACTCATCGATGTCGGGGACGACACCGGCATGGAGAACCGGGAACCGCTCCGTCACGTACTGGCCGGGCGGAATGCGGGCGAGGTCGATGCCCTTTGCCTCGAGGTCGGCGCGATTGCGCTCGAAGAACGACATGGTGATCGATGGTACTTAGAGCTGAGTTGGGAGATCCCAGCATTACGCTGCTCACTTGATGGAGCCAATCGAGGGCATCTCAGTCGACGACAACGCGCCGACTCCCGCCACCTTCCGCCGCAGATGGCCGCTCGGGACCCTGACACTCATCGTCGTCGTCGTCATCGCCGGTGGGTGGTTCGTGTTCGGTAACGGTGCCCAATCCGACCCATCGCCGACCGCTCCGGAACTCGAAGGGGCGTTGGGGCTCCCCACGCAGAATGGTGAAGCGGCACCCGACTTCTCGCTCACATTGCTCGACGGCTCGGACTTCCGCCTGACAGACCACCTCACCCGCGATGGCCGACCGGTGATCCTGAATCTCTGGGCCTCATGGTGCGGCCCGTGCCGGGCCGAGATGCCGGCGTTCGAAGTCGCATCCAAGGCCCACACCGATGTGTTCTTCCTCGGAGTCGCCGTTGAGGATGACCCGCTCGCCGCCGAGGAGTTTGCCGCCGAGATCGGGGTCACGTATGCACTCGCCATAGACGAAGCCGACCGCGTCAGCCGGCGTTATCCATCACCGGGTCTTCCGTCTACCTACTTCATCTCGGCCGACGGTCTCATCATCCGCACGGTCTTCGGCCAGATCGACG
>JAZGCP010000264.1:0-3124 GCA_036477035.1 Acidimicrobiia bacterium
CCAATAGAAACTGTCAAGCGTGGCGCCTACGGCTTCTGCCACCTGTTCAGCGGCCGCGCTGCGGTCTGTTGGGTTCTTGATCAGGCTCGCCCATGATTCGGGGGTGTACGAGAAGAGAAGCGCGTACTTTGCCACGGAACACCTCCTGTGTTGTCCGTCCCGAGATCCTACGCCTCACGGCTCGGTGGTGCGGGTCCTGTGCTACTGGCAAATCCCACGTCCCTATCGATCGTCATGTCATCCCTAAGTCGCCGCCGACACCCTATTTGGTCACACCCATCCGCAGCACACTCACGCCGATGCCCCGAAATAGGCTGCCATTGACCCAGTAGCGACCCCGGGATGCGGTCTCCCAAGCACTTCCACAGCAACCCCGGGCCCGCCCCAGACGTGACGAAACCCCCGTGTTCACAGGGGTTTCGGCCAGCACGCCCGGAGGGACTCGAACCCCCAACCTTCTGATCCGTAATCAGACACTCTATCCAATTGAGCTACGGGCGCAACGGACGGCACGGTACTCCGACGATGGTATAACCGAAAGCCCATGAAGCGACCGTTATCGTGCGGCCTCGCTGTTCTTCGAGGAGGTTGAGTGAACGAGCAAATGAATGCTCTCGCCGAGCGATTCTGGGATCGGGCGATGGAAGAGTCGCCGTCGTGGGCCACGATCCTGGGGGATCATCGGTTCGATGCGGAAGTGGAGGACCTCAGTGCCGAGCATGAGCAGCAGACGATCGTCGACTTCACCTCATTTCGTGACGAAGCCGAAGCGATCGACCCCACCTCCTTGTCGAAGGACGACAGGATTACCCGGCATGTCCTGATCTCGGAGGTCGACGGATACATCGGGGCGATGCAGTCGCGACAACACGAGTATCTGGTCGACCCGATGCTCGGTCTCCACATGGACATCGTGCAGGGGATCTCGCAGTTCCGCGCCAACGAGGATGTCCACGCTTGGGCGTTCGTCGACAAGGCGTCGAAGGTCGGTCGGCAGTTCGATCAATTGATGGAGCGTCACCGCCAGGGCGTGGCCAACGGCCGCACCCCACCACAAATCTCGGTCGAGAAGGTGATCACGCAGCTCGAATCACTGGTGGCGGCACCAGCCGAGGCCAACGCCTTCCTTCAAATCGCGCTCCCCGAAGAGATGGCCGAATCCGAGCAGGCGCGCTGGCGTGAGGCCATGACCGAGCAAGTGCGAACCGTCGTCAACCCGGCCTTCGAGCGTTACCGCACGATGATCTCCGACGAGGTGCTCCCCCATGCCAGACCGGAAGACAGGTCGGGAATCTGCTGGCTGCCCGACGGCGAAGAGGTCTACAGCCGAGCCGTTGCCCGCTTCACTTCGCTCGACCTGGAGCCGAGTCAGATCCACCAGATCGGATTGGATGAGATCGCCTCGATCGAGGACGAGTACCGACAGCTCGGCGAAGGGGTACTCGGAACCACGAACCTCGGCGACATCTACGAGCGGCTTCGCCGCGATCCGGCACTCCGGTTCGAAACATCCGAGCAGATCCAAGAGCAAGCGGAACGCGCCACCGCCCGGGCCAACGAAGCCACGCCCGACTGGTTCGGCCGGCTGCCGGTCGCCGATTGCATCGTCCAGCCGATTCCCGAACCCGGCGCCAAGGATGCCCCCCTCGCCTACTACCTGCCACCGGCCGACGACGGCTCACGCCCGGGCATCTTCTTCATCAATCTGACCGATCCGACCAGCCGGACCAGGTACGAATCCGAGGCTCTCGCCTTCCACGAAGGTGTTCCCGGACACCACTTCCAGCTGACGCTGGCCCAGGAACTCGAGGGGGTGCCGGCCTTTCGGCGCAACGGCCTGGTGACGGTCTATGTGGAAGGCTGGGGCTTGTACTGCGAACGGCTCGGTGACGAGATGGGTCTGTACAGCGGTGACCTGGAGCGCTTCGGCATCCTGTCGTTCGACTCGTGGCGGGCCGGCCGCCTGGTAGTCGATACCGGGCTGCACGCCCTCGGCTGGAGTCGTCAGCAGGCCATCGACTACTTCCTGGAGAACTCACCACAGGCTCGGAACAACATCGAAAACGAAGTGGACCGCTACATCGGTTACACCGGCCAGGCCCTTGCCTACAAGCTCGGCCAGAGGGAGATCTTCCGGCTGCGTGACGCGGCGAAACAGACAATGGGCACTCGCTTCGACATCAAGGGGTTTCACGACACGGTGCTCGAATCGGGGCCGGTGCCGCTGAACCTCCTCAGTGACCTCGTGATGGAGTGGGCGATGAGCTGAGGAGCTCAACATATCGCCCCCAAGCCAGGCGGGAGCATCTAGAGAAAGCCTAGTTGGGGCGTACCCCGAGAACGACCTCGAAGTGCAGCAACTCTCCGCCACGCATCACAGTCACCTCGATCACCGTGCCGGCACCGGCATCACTCACCGCGCCGATGAGGTCATCGAGGTTGTCGACGGTGAAACCGTCGGCTGAAACCACTACGTCACCGACCTCGATGCCACCATCGGCGGCCGGCGAACCCGGGAACAATTCGGCCACAACAACCCCGTCGGAACCGTCTACTACGGCAACCCCGAGGAAGCCCGGCTCGGCGGGTACTTCATCGGAGGGCAGTGGCGCATCCGGGGGCAATTCATCACCTGAGAACGGTCCACCCGAGAACGGGAACTCGGGAAAGGAGAACTCGCAGTGGAAACCACCACGGACTGAGTCACTCGGGAAGCAATCGAACCCAAGGCCGAAGCCGCCGTTACCGGGGACGTCGAAACGCTCCGGGAGCTCAAAGTCGAAGTCGAATCCGCGGCGCCGACCGGGAAAATCAAAGCCCTCCGGGAACTCGAAGCCCTCCGGAAAGTCGAAATCACCGCGGGGACCCGGAAAGCGGTCGTTGGGGCGACGATCAGAGGGTGGGTGCCGATCCTCCGGCTCACCGAACACCGCTTCAGATCCGATCAAAGAGTCGTCGTCGCCGGAATTGCCCACGGCGTAGCCACCGACGAATAGGGCAATGGCGGCGAGCACGGCACCGGCGCCGATGAGCCTCTTGCGCTCAGTCGCCTTGCGGTTTGTCTCTACTGCGGCTTCCGCGGCTGCCTTCTTCTCGGCAGTCTTCATCTTCTTTTCAGCCATCT
>JAZGCP010000265.1:0-6722 GCA_036477035.1 Acidimicrobiia bacterium
GCTTGAGCGGTCCCGCTCGAACCCGAGATGATCGCTCCGGCATGACCCATCTTCTTGCCGGGCGGCGCAGTGACTCCTGCGACGTAACCGACAACCGGCTTCGTCAGGTGCTCCTCGATGAAGCGAGCGGCTTGCTCCTCGGCGTCGCCTCCGATCTCACCGATCATCACTATCGCTTCGGTGTCGTCATCGGCCTGAAAGCGCTCGAGAACGTCGATGAACGAAATGCCCGGCACCGGGTCCCCTCCGATTCCGACACATGTGGTCTGCCCGATTCCGCGCGACGTGAGTTCGTGGATCGCCTGATACGTCAGAGTGCCCGACCGCGAAACCACGCCGACCGAGCCCTCGAGTGCGATCTCGGGGGGCGTGATACCGACGTTCGCCTTGCCGGGAGACAGAACTCCCGGACAGTTCGGGCCGATGAGTACAGAACCAGACGTCTGCTTCACGTAGTTGTAAACGCGAGCTTCGTCCTGGGCAGGAATTCCCTCGGTGATTGCGACGATGATCTCGATCCCGTCGGCGGCCGCCGCTTCGAGGATGCCGTCGGCGGCAAAGGCCGGCGGCACAAACACCATCGAAGTGTTGGCACCGGTGGCCTCGACGGCCTCGGCGACCGAGTCGAAAATGGGCACTCCGTCAAGATCGGTACCGCCCTTGCCTGGTGTCACTCCGGCGACAAGGTCGGTCCCGTAAGCCTTGTTGCGAAAGCCATGGAACCGGCCCTGGGATCCGGTGAGGCCCTGTACGACCAGGCGAGTGTTCTCGTCGATGTAGATCGCCATGTCAGGCGCTCCCCGCCAGCTCGACGGCCTTCTCGGCTGCTTCTCTCATCGTCTCGGCCGGGATCACCGAATCGGACACGACGCCCTGGAGAATCTGGCGCCCCTCGACCGCGTTGGTCCCGTCGAGGCGAACCACGATCGGCCACGGCAGCTCCAGGCCTGCAAGAGCCTCCACTATCCCCTGGGCGACGAGGTCGCAACGAGTTATGCCACCGAAAATGTTGATGAGCACGCTCTTGACCGTCGGATCCTTGGTGAGCACATCCAGAGCATTGGTGATCGTGTCGGCTCCGGCACCACCGCCGACGTCCAGGAAATTTGACGCGGCGCCGCCGACCAGCGACACAACATCGATTGTCGACATCACCAGGCCGGCACCGTTGCCGATGATTCCAACAGAACCGTCCAGCTTTATGAAGTTGAGGTCCCGCTCGCGGGCCATCTTCTCCATCGGGTCCTCGGCGAAGGCCGCCCGGAAGTCCTCGAATTCGGGGTGCCGGAAGAAGGCGTTCGAATCGAGAGTCACCTTGGAGTCGAGCGCGACGACTTCTCCGTCATCGGTGAGGATCAGAGGGTTGACCTCGATGAGGTCGCAGTCCAGTGAGACGAAGGCCTCGTAGAGTTTGCGGAGGGCCGACGCCGACTTTCTGGCAGTCGATCTGTCCAGCTTCGCTCGATACACCAGCTCGGACGCTTGCCAGTTCGTGAGTCCGACGACCGGGTCGATGTGCATCTTGACAACCGCCTCCGGCGTATCCGCGGCGACGGCCTCGATATCCATTCCACCCTGAGCCGAAACGATTGCGAGATGCTGCTTGACACTGCGATCCAGCGTGAATGAGACGTAGTACTCGGCCGCAATGTTCGAGGCCTGCTCCACCCATACGACATGAACGGTGTGGCCCTTGATGTCCATGCCGAGAATGTCGGTGGCATGGGCAGAGGCCTCTTCCGGACCTTCGGCGAGCTTGATGCCTCCGGCTTTGCCACGGCCGCCCACCTGAACCTGAGCCTTGACCACGACCTTGCCACCGATTTCCTCCGCAGCAGCCCTGGCCTCTTCGGGAGTGCGAGCTACCCGACCTTCGGGGACCGGCACGCCCATACGGGCGAACAGGGACTTCCCCTGGTATTCGAACAGATCCACTGAACTCCTTTCAACGCTCCGAAATGTGGGCGTTGACCCAGATCACCACATCAGAGAGCGGAGTCCCAGGCGTGAAGATCTCTGCGAGGCCCACCTTCTTCAGCGCCTCAATGTCGGCCGCGGGGATGATGCCGCCACCGAACACGACAACGTCGGTCGCCTCCCTCTCGACAAGCAACTCGACGACCCTGGGGAACAGGGTCATGTGGGCACCACTCAACACGGAGAGCCCGATCCCGGCGACGTCTTCCTGCAGCGCGGTCTCGACGATCTGTTCGGGAGTCTGATGCAGACCGCTGTAAATGATCTCACAGCCGGCGTCACGGAGCGCTCTGGCGATGACCTTGGCGCCTCGGTCGTGACCATCGAGGCCAGGCTTGGCGATGAGAATGCGACGCGGCATGAGATCGCGAGGTTAGTGAGTCGAGAGGTAGTGAGGTTCGGGGCAAACAGCAGAGGTATTAGGTGTTTGGTCTGTGATCTGCGATATGTACCCGACTCCAGTCAGGCTCGTTCCAGCGGAGCCCAGGCAAGGAGCAGTCGTTTATCGCCCTGTCCCTCGAAGGAGACGGTCGCCTCGGCTCGATCTCCGCTGCCGATGACCTCGACCACCACACCAAGGCCCCAGTGCTGATGTCGAACCTTGTCACCAACGGCGACGCTCGATCCATCGAGCGTGGGACGCGGCTTGACGGCTTCGCGCTCGGGTACCCGCTTGCGTTTGTCTGCCTCCTTCAGCAGGCCGTCCGGGATCTCTCCGAGGAAACGACTCGGCGAGTTGTAGTTCGTTGCCCCGAACAAGTTCCGGGTGGTGGCATGGGTCAGATACAGGTTTTCCTGCGCCCGCGTGATCCCCACGTATGCCAGTCGGCGCTCCTCTTCGAGTTGATCGGGATCCCCCAACGACCTCATGTGAGGAAACACACCTTCCTCCATCCCGGCGATGAAGATCACCGGGAACTCGAGGCCCTTGGCATTGTGAAGAGTCATCAGCGTCACCGCGCCCGACTCCTCCATTCCATCGACGTCCGAGACCAGCGCCGTCGCTTCGAGGAAGAGTTCGAGACGGCGGCTCCCGCCGAGTCCCTCCCACTTCTCGTCACCGAGATCTGCCATCGGTCCGTTCTCTTCGAATTCGGCCGCGACCGACAGCAACTCCTTGAGGTTCTCGGCCCGGCTGAGGGCCTCCAACCCGCCGTCGGCCTCGAACTCCGCGAGATACCCGGTGTCATCGAGCACCGATTGGAGCGCGGCGCGGGGTCCGGAAGCGGCTGCAGCCCGCAGCACACCCAGCAACGCCACGAATTCGGCGATTTGCTTCGCCGCCCGGGCAGAGAGGCGGGTGTTCTCGCCGGCCCGTTCCAGGGCCTCGTAATAGGTGATGCCCTTCGCCTCGGCGAACCGGTCGACGTGACCGATGCTGGTGGCTCCTATCCCGCGCTTCGGCACATTGACTATCCGCTTCATCGCCACCTCATCCGACGGGTTCACGAGTGCCCGCAGATAGGCCATGACGTCCTTGACCTCGCGCCGGTCGTAGAACTTGGGACCGCCGATCACTTGATACGGGATGGCGTACCTGACGAAAATCTCTTCGAGAACCCGACTCTGGGCATGCGTGCGGTAGAACACGGCGGCATCGGATAGACGCTTGCCCACATCCTCGAGAGCTCCGAGTCTCTCGGCAATGAAGGCGGCCTCGTCATGTTCGTCCTCGGCCTGATAGACGGTGACCGGGTCGCCGGTGCCGAGATCGGTCCACAGATGCTTAGGAGTCCGGCCCCGGTTGTTGGCGATCACCGCGTTGGCGGCGTCCAGAATCGTCTGAGTCGATCGGTAGTTGCGGTCGAGTACGACCACTCGGGCATCCTGATAGTCCCTCTCGAACTCGAGGATGTTGCGCACGTCGGCACCACGGAACGCATAGATGCTCTGATCGGAATCGCCGACGACGCATAGGTTGCGATACTTGGCCGCCAGCAGTTGGACCAAGCGATACTGGGCATGGTTGGTGTCCTGGTATTCGTCAACGAGGACGTACCGGAATCGCTCCTGGTACTCGTCGAGGACTCGGGGGAATGCTCCGAGCAACTCAACGGTCACCATCAACAGATCGTCGAAGTCCATCGCCGACGCCTCCAGCAGCCGCTGCTGGTAGAGCCGATAGACGTCGGCAACCTTCTCGTGATAGAGCCCACTCCCCTGCTGGGCGAACGATTCGTAGTCGATGAGCTCGTTCTTGGCGTTGCTGATCGCCACTCGGATCCCCTTGGGAGGAAACCGCTTCGGATCGAGGTCGAGATCCCGCACGCAGTATTGGACGAGACGGCGGGCGTCGATGTCGTCGTAGATGGAGAACGCGTTGCGGTAGCCCAGCATCGAGGCGTGTTGCCGAAGAATCCGCACGCAAGCGCTGTGAAACGTCGAGACCCACATCCCGCGGGAAACCCCACCCACCAGGTGGCCAACGCGTTCTTTCATCTCATTGGCGGCCTTGTTGGTAAAGGTGATGGCCAGGATGCCGTACGGCGACACCCCCAGCTCGCGAATGAGGTAGGCGATCCGATAGGTGAGCACCCTGGTCTTGCCCGAACCGGCTCCGGCGACGACGAGCAATGGTCCTTCCGTCGCAGCGACCGCCTCGCGTTGCGAGGGGTTGAGCTCGTCAAAAAGAGGGGATTCGATTACCCGGCCATCCATGGCGGCGAGTATAAGGAGGGGTCCGCCGGTGAATCTCAGGCGTGTAAGTCTGGAGTCTGGAGTTCAGGACTCAGGACTCATGACTTCTTCCTACTCAATCAGCTCTCGGAGCAGTCCCGCCAATCCACCCTCGCGGACGTCATTCTTGTCGAGGTAGGCGTTGGCTCCTGCTGCCAGGGCCTTCTTCTGATCCTCGGCGGTCGCCGCACCCGACAGGACCACGATCGGGGCAGTGATCCCGAGCTCACGGACTCGAGCTACGAGGGTCGCCCCGTCCATCGTCGGGAGGACGTAGTCGAGCACGATCGCATCGAATTGCTGTTCGGCCAGCACCGACAACGCTTCGGTCGGGCTGCCCGCCAGATCGACCTCGAAGCCTGCCGAGCCGAGAGCGCCACCGACCACCTGTCGGGCACCGCGTGAGTCGTCTACAACGAGCACCCGGCGACGCGGAGCATCGGGATCGGGAGACTGTCTGGCCCGATCGGCAAGCTTGGCCGAATCCACCAGAACGACGATGTCCCCGCCACCCAAGAGCGCGGCTCCTGTGAGGTGAGGCACGGCGTCGAGCACCGGTCCGAGTTCACGGGCTGCAACCTGACGCCTGCCGAGATCCTCCTCCACTGAGAACCCGACCGGTCCGACCGGGCTGGACACGACGAGAACGCTGGTTGGCTCGCCAAGGGCACGCAGCCCGACGGTCTCGGCGAAAGACGTCACCGGTACCGTTGTACCATTCCAGATCATCTCGGTGCGACTCGGAGTCTCGACGAATTCTGCACTGTCGGTCGGCACCCGATCTATAACCGAGATCTCGGGGATTCCCCACATCTGCCCGGCGGAGCGGATTATCACTGCGTCCTGAAGAGCGTGGCTGGTGGGCACCGTGAGAGTGAAACGGGTTCCGGAACCCGCCTCACTCTTGAGGACGAACGTTCCATGGAGCGCTTCTACGGCCTCTGCGACGGTGGCGAGGCCCATCCCGTCGCCGACCAGCTCACCAGGTTGTGCGGTCGAGAAATGAGGTGAGAAAAGGACCGACCGCAACGCTTCCAGGTCCCGTGAATCAGGTTCATCCAGCAGTCCTCGCTGCATCGCCATCTCTCGCACCACCGCCCAATCGATCCCCGAGCCATCGTCTTCGACGGAGATCGTTAGCCGATGGTCCACCACATCGAAGCCAACCGCCAATGTCGCGGTCGGTGGCTTCCCGAACGCCTCGCGTTCTGCCGGCAGTTCGATTCCGTGGTTGATGGCATTGGCGAGAAGATGCCGCAGCGGATCGCTGAGCCGCTCCAGCACCTGGCGATCGACCTGATGATGATCGCCGACAATCTCGAACCGAACGTCCTTGCCGACTTTTCGTGCCAGGTACCTGACGAGTTGCGGGTACGTGCTCGTGATCTCGCTCAGCGGGGCGGCGGCCAGGTCCACTGCCCGATCTTGTACGTCGATAACTGCCTTCTCAGCGGTGGCGACCAGCTCATTGAGACTGGTCAACGACACTTCCATCTCAGCCTGATCGTCGATCAATTCTTCCATCTGGTCGACCGCACTGTGGAGCGCTTCGGCGTCGACTCGCAGCGAGCAAATCTCGTTGATGAGCCTGAAGAGAGCCGCCGCGTTCACCCGGATGGTCTCGCCGAAACCCTCGAAGTCGAGTGTTCCGAGCAAGCCGCCGAGATCGCTCGGCTCGGACACTGCTCTGGTCGCCGGTTCTTGAAGCGGGATTGCATCGCCCCGCATCGCCTGACGCACCGCCCTCATGCCTTCAGCCAGTTCTGGAGTACCGGTCGCCGGATCGGCGGCAAGTGCCGGCAGGAGTTCCAGACTGAGCGCTTCGAGCGCGTCGGCCAACGCCTGATCTGGAATCTGCTCTCCGTCGCGCAGTTCCCCCCAGGCATCCTCGAGCAACTTGCCGGCATCGGATACGGCCAAAAAGCCCATCATGCGAGCGGTGCCCTTGATCGTGTGCCCTTCGCGGCACATGTCCTGCAGCAGTCCGTTTGCGAAGTCACCGGTAGCAAGCGCGCGGGCGCCGTGGGCGAGCGCATCGGACCGCTCGCCCACTTCATCGCCGAACAGGC
>JAZGCP010000266.1:0-5168 GCA_036477035.1 Acidimicrobiia bacterium
ATTCGCCGGTACCAGCGCCAGCCCAGAGCCGGCAAGGTGGCCGTCGGGGGCGCGATTCGGAGCCCGTGACCTCCGAGAAGACGCTCAAAGTCGATTCGGTCCACGTCGTGGCCGACGATGACCCGTGACAATGTGAACCGGTCGTCCCGCAGTGAGCTGAGGGCGTGCTTCACACCGCACGCCGATATGAAGCCCATGGCCTCCACTTCGCGCCGCAGTGCCCTCGTGCTGTAGCCGTAGGGGTAGGCCAGGGTCCGGATCTCGACACCGAGGCGGGTCTCGAGCAGAGTCTTGCTGCGCTCGATGTCCTCGACCGCGTGGCGGAGCGGAAGCGTGTCGAGCTGGCGATGGGTGTGGCCGTGCGCGCCTATCTCTACGTTGTCGCCCGCTACGGCGACAACGTCCGACCACTTGAGCATGGGGCGGGATGGTTCGCCGGCAGGTGCCAGCCAGCGGCTGGTTCCGTCGAGATACGCCGTTGTCAAGTACAACGTGGATCGCAGCCCAAACTCGCGCAGGATCGGTAGCGCCGTCGTCCGGAAGTCGGCAAAGCCATCATCGAAGGTGATCACCACCGGCTTGTCACACAGTTCACTCTCACCGAGCATGCACCGCACGTATTCGCTCACAGTGATCGTTCGGTATCCGCCCTCGGCGAGAAGCCCCATCTGCTCGGCGAACCGGCCGGGGTCCACCACCCAACGGCGGAATTCGGGCGTCGCCTCGTCCGAGACGCTGTGGTAGAGCAGGATCGGGACGGCCATGCTCAACTCCTCCGCGCCCCGGCGCGTGCCCGTCGCCGCGAGCGGACGTATGCCCACGGGCCGGCAAGCATGCCGAGCATCTCGCGACGGCGCAGACTCGGCGGGTGATCGGCGGCGCGGCGGCGGTTTCGCGTCGATTGGGACGACAGTCCGTGCCAGAGCCCCCGGGGAGCCCTGGCGATGAGACCTGGGATCCGCCAAGGTCGGTCGATCACAGTCTTGGTGAGGTAGGCCGTGAGGCCTGCCCCGTAACCGAACATCACCTTTCGCAGCGCGGCTTCGTCGCGGTGGTGCTCGTGGTGGACGAGCGCGGCCGGTTCGTACACGAGGCGGTAGCCCCGGGTGACGACCTCGAAGAATGCTGCCAGATCGTCGCCACCGTAGGCGCCGCTGCCGGCGCCGAGTGCGGGGTCGAAGCCGTCCATGGTCTCGAGCACGTCTGCCCGGAAGGCCATGTTGGCCCCCGAGCCGCATTGCCCGGCGGTGTATGGGAACAGAGCGTCGTCGGGCCGATGTCCGTTGAGATCGAAGGTGCGCCGCTCAACTCCCTTCGAGAAGCCTGCATAGCTCTCCAGCCACCGCTGGGTCGGGGTCTCGAGTGACATCGGAACGATCCTGCCGGTCACACAGCCGACCGCCGGGTCGCCGAACGCGGCAACGATATGGGAGAGCCAGCGTTTGTCGACGACGATGTCGTCGTCGACAAAGGCGAGGATCGACCCCTCGGCGGCCGCCATCCCGCGGTTGTGGGCCCGGGCCAATCCGGGCTTGTCTTCCCGCAGATAGCGCATCCTCGGCTCATCGCCGTACCGTTCCTCCACCATGCGGCGGGTCTCATCCGAAGAGGGGGCATTGTCCACAACCACGACGTCGAAGCGCGGGTAGTCGAGTTGCAGCACCGACTGCAGACATCGGTGCAGCTTCTCGGCACGGTTGCGGGTGGCGACGATCACAGTTGCGTGCGGCTCGGAATCCGGAACCCGGCTGGAGAGGTTCGTCCCAGCCGTCGCAGCATCGTGGTCGTGCCGCCGGTTCAGTGCCAAGGCGGCTCGCCCCCGGACATACCCGGTGCCGGTAAGCATGAGTCCGGCCGCGATGACCGCCGCTCTGACCAGGCCCGCCGGGTGGCGATCTTTCAGCGCCTGACGAATCCCGGCAAGTATCCCGCGGGGAAGAACGTGGAACGTGTAGGAACGCTCAGTGGCCAGCGCATCATCGGCGCCCACCAACCCGGTGATGAGCGCTTTTGACTCTCCTTCGGCGACGCACCTGCGGCGGAAGTAGGCCCACGACGTCCGTCCCGATGGAACAAAGTGGGACACCGTGGCAGTCGATTCGTACCAGATCACGGCACCGGGTCGGGTCTGGGCGACCCGGATCGACAATTCGGTTTCCTCGCCACCGACTGGGCGGGTGCCGATCCGGCCTAGTTCGGAGCGGAAGCCGCCGGCCGCCCCGATCACGTCGCGGCGCAGTGACATGTTGCACCCAATGACGTTACGTACCGGACCCGGCTCCGAGCGGTGGCCGGTGTAGGTGCATCCGACGACCCAGTTGAACTCCTCGGGGAACCAGTGCGGCTTGCCGACCTCCCAGGCAGGTAGCGCCCGGCCGCCGACCGCGACGACGTCGGGATCGTCGTATGGCGCCGTCAGCCGTTCTAGCCAATCCGGCGCGGCCACCGCATCGTCGTCCAGAAAGGCAACCACGTCGCACGTCGCCGCCGCCACCCCGGAGTTTCGGGCGTCGGAGAGTCCCTGGGAGCCCGAGTTCTCGATGACCTGGAGGCCCGGAAAGGCGGCGCGGGCACGCCCCAAGAGCCCCGAGTCGTGATCGATCACCAGAATGGTCTCGGCTGCGGGTCGACTCTGGGCCAGCACCGAGTCCACCGCAGCGGCCAGCAGGTCCCAGCGCTCTTCGGTGTAGGCGCATACCACGACGGAAACGGTGACACTCAAGGTCATTTCCTCAGGAGTTCGGCTTCGAGAGCGGCAGCCGAAGGCTGGCTGGTGCCGGCCGCGTTGGCGCCGAACGCGGTCGGGGCGGTCTCCGCCGGCGGCCGGAAGGGACGCAGCCGCTCGCGGATGATGGTGCGGAGAATTCGGAAGCCGTCTCGGATGGCACGAAGATTGCTGGTCCCGTGGATCCGGCGGCACTCGAAGCTGGGCACCTCGGCGATCTCGAGGTCGGCCCGGAGTGCTCGGATCCCCATCAGGGTTTCGATCTCGAAGCCGTCGGCGCCGAGATCCATCGCAGGGAGCGTGTCGCGCCACATGGCGATGTACCCGTAGCAGAGGTCCGAGAATCGGCCGCCGAAGGCGATGTTCACCAGGATGGTCAGCGCCCGGTTGCCAAGCTTGCGGTGACGCTCCATGTCGACGGTGCCGCCGCCCTGTATGAACCTCGAGCCCTTGACGAAGTCGGTACCCGACACCAGCATCCCAACAAACGCCGGAATCTCTCGAGGATCCGTGGACCCATCGGCGTCGAGCATCACGACGATATCACTCGTCGCCCTCTCGAATCCCGAGCGAAGGGCAACTCCCTTCCCCGGTCGCTCTTCGAGGATGACGACACAGTCGGGGAGGAGCCGGCGAGCAACTTCCACGGTGCGGTCTGTCGACAGACCGTCGACGATCACCACCTCGTCGACGGACTCAGGGATGCGGCTAATGACGTGAGGAAGATTGTCGGCCTCGTTCAGGGTCGGGATGACAACCGTGACCGTCGGGTGGGGAGTACGGCCCCGATGGTGCTGCGGTCGCTTCCACTTCGGGATGACGCCACCGGCGGTCTCAGGCGGGTGCTGGCGGGCCGTTGCTGGGCTTGCACCGTTCCCATTCGGATCGAATCCTGCGTTGCTCTTCGACTTGTTCCAGACGTTCCCGCTGTCGGGCAGCGGCCGAGTGAACGTATCGTCGAATCCCAGGATCAACGGCAGGCCTCCATCGCCGGACCCCGGTGCCCGATGCCTGTCCGTCGTCGAGGTCAAGTCTGCTGCGGCGCGGGCGACGTTGTCGGTCACCGCCCGCTTGATACCCTCGGCTGTGACGAGATCCGTCCGGATCACATCAGGTTTCCGCAGGGGGTTGCCGCCGGCATGTGACTGGTCGAGAATCGGTCCCAGGAGATCGATCACTCGCGCCAGGGCCTCCTGGTCGTCGCTTCCGATGACCACGTGCTCCGGGGTCAGGAAGTCGCCGACCGCCTGACCGTCGCGCATGAAACCGGGGTGTGACACGAGGGAAGGTCGGTGCCCGTTGCCGGTTAGAGCGTCTTCGATGATTGAGCCCAACCAGGTCCCGTTCCCCATCGCCAGGGGCGTGGTGACGACGATCACGTGGCCACGGCCCGCGGCCTCTCCGATCGAGCGGACCGCGGTGGCGAGCGGCTCGACACCGGAAGGATCGGAGGGAATCGATCGGCCCTCAACGCAGAGGAAGGTTACGTCCGCCTGTTGCACCGCGGTGCCAATATCGCTGCCGAAGGAGAGGCGTCCGGCGCGTTGCTGAGTCTCGAGCAGGTCGGCAAGCCCCGGCTCGAAGGGGGGAATCGGGGCGGTCTCGAGGGCCTGCAGTTTGGTGTGGCGTGCCTCGACACCTACGACGCGGTGACCGACCAACGCCAAGCAAGCGGCGACCACGACGGCCGTGTTTCCGTTTCCGGCCACGGCGATCGAGCGCATTTCGCTCATTGAGCCTCATCCTCCGTAGCCGCCGCACTCTCCTCCAGAAATCCCCGAAGGGTGTAATGAAGACGTTGCAGCGGCACCTCGTCCCATCTCTTGGGTCACATCCTAAACCACAGATAGTGGTTAATCAAGCCACAAAGTGTGGTGACAAAATCGAGAGAATGGAAGATTGTGACACTCTCCGTGGTCGGCTCACCGGCGCCGCGATCGGGCCACGGCGTACATCAGGACCACCTCAGTGACGATTGGCGGTGTCGGCGATCGACCAGGGCAGACGATCAGGCCCGAACCGTCGGCCGCCAGACCGGCCTGTGACGAGCGGCGGGTCAGATCCCAGAGTGGTCGCACTTGAGATCGCGAAAGTCGGTGTCACAGGCCGCTCAGAATGCCGGATCTCGCGCATGTCGGGCGACGAATGCGAGCTTGGGCGTTGTGCGTTCTGTGTGGTTGGCGATCCGGCTCGGGTCTCTGGTCTACGTACTCGACGCAAGGCCCTTCGCTTCGTTCTGGGGACACCAACTTGTCCGAGGGCTAACCGGTGTCAGCGGTGCCGTTAAAGAGCTCGGAAATTCCGAAGACGCCAGCGATGTAGTCCTCGATCGTCAGCTCGTCCAGGCCGGGAGGCATGGATCTGTCGACGGCCAGTGACGCTAGACCGTGCGCCAGCGACCAGAAGTAGACCGTCAGTTGCCGGGGATCAGCCTCGGTGTAAC
>JAZGCP010000267.1:0-2615 GCA_036477035.1 Acidimicrobiia bacterium
CCACCACCGAGGCCACGGCTCCACCGACGACAGCCGCCCCGGACACCACCGAGGCGGCACCGGACACCACCGAAGCTGCTCCCGACACCACTGTGGGACCACCATCCGGAGAGCCGATCATCATCGGTGCGGCGATCGACATGACCCAGGACATGGCTCCGTTCAACAACCCCCCGAACCTGGCGGCTCAGATCATGATCGACCGAATCAATGCCAACGGAGGCGTTCTAGGCCGACCTTTGGAGCTTGTCACCATAGATACGACCCTGGACCCCGATCAGACCAAGTCTGTCGCACTGGATCTGATCGAACAGGGCGCCGTGATGCTGATGGTGACCTGTGACTTCGACTTCGCCGCGCCTGCAGTACAGGAGGCCGTGGGGGCTGGTGTGCTCGCCATTGCACCGTGCATCGGGACCGATCGCATGGGACCCAAGGGACTGGGTGACGACGGGCATATCGCATTCAGCTTCGGAAATGTCGCTCAGGACGAGGGAGCGGTCCTCGCCGAGTTCGCCATGGAGCAGGGCTGGGAGAACGCAGTCGTCGTCAAGGACAACCTTCTCATCTACTTCCAGGACGTGGTCGACGCTTTCGATGTTCGTTACCAAGAGCTCGGAGGCACCGTGGTGGCCACCGAGGAGTACACAGGATTCGACGGGACGATCGGGAATGTGGTTACCGCAGTCGCCGGTGCCGATAAGGACGTCATTGCCATCTCCACTGCCTTCGCCGATCTGCCTGCGTTCGTATCCGGCCTGCGTAGTCTGGGTGACGACACTCCGATCGTGTGCTCGTGGGCGTGTGACGGGACCTTCTGGGTTCCGGAGGGCGTGAACGGTCTCTACTACAACACCTTCTTGTCGGTGTTCGGAGATGATCCGAGCGACGTGGCGAATGAGTTCATCGCAGAGATGACCGACCGAGGCGCGGCACCCGCAACCGGCGGCTTCCTCGGGGGCGCCGAGGCGATCGAGGCCTTCGCTCTTGCGGTCGAGGCGACCGGAGGGACAGACGCTGTTGCCATAGCCGATTTCTTCGAGGACTTCAGCAATCAGCCGACGCTCTTTGGTGAGATCAGTTTCTCGCCCGAGAACCACACGGTGTTCGGCAGGTCGCATCGGATCATGCTCTTCACCAACTCTGTGCCGGCCCTTCAGGAGTTGCGCTCGGCGACCTCGCCTGCCGACATCGGCTGATCGTGTTGGATGGCCGGCAACACTGACGAACCGGATCGGTGGCCCGCAGGGACCCTGCGGGCCACCGCTATTTGGCGGGCGTTCGAGGGGGTGCAGGCGCTCGACGGGGTGACGCTCGAGTTGGCGCGGCACGAGGTCGTCGGTCTGATCGGGCCCAACGGTGCCGGAAAGTCGACGCTGGTCAATATCATCACCGGCTTCGACGTACCGGACAAGGGCATGATCTTCCTCGGTGACGACGAAGTCACCGGCTGGAGCCCGCATCGTCTGGGTCGATATGGACTGGCGCGTACCTTTCAGGCGGCCCATTCGTTTCAGGGTCTTTCAGTGAGGGAGAACATCGAGGTGAGCGCCCTGGGAAGTGGAGCCGCCCCCGTGGCCGCGACCAGCAGGGCAGACCGTCTCCTCGAGATGTTCGATCTGACAGACTCCGAGGCCTTGCCTGCGGGAGTCCTGTCGCACGGTCACGAACGAAAACTGGGCGTGGCACGAGCACTGGCGACAGATCCCCGTTATGTGCTCATGGACGAACCGGCCGCCGGCCTGAATGAGGCCGAGGTCATCGAATTCGGGTCGGTGATTCGCGATGTGCGCGATGAGCACGAAGTCGGGGTTCTGCTGATCGATCACAACATCGGGCTGATCCTCGATGTGTGCGAGCGCATCGAAGTCCTCGACCAGGGGCGGACCATTGCCGCCGGTCCGCCGGAGGAGATAAGGAGTAACGACGCGGTCGCGACCGCCTATCTCGGAACGATTGGCGTCGAGGGGCGCGATGACTGACGCCCGTCCCGTCCTGGAGGTCACCGGATTGGAAGTGCGATACGGGGCCGTGGTTGCCGTACGCGATGTCTCGCTGACCGTGGCATCCGGGGAAGTCGTTGGATTGATCGGGCCGAACGGAGCCGGCAAATCCACGACTTTGCACTCGATCATGGGCGCGATCAAGCCGAGTTCCGGTGATGTGCGGCTGCGGGGAAGATCGATTGTCGGGATGAGGCCCGAAGACATCGCCCGGCTCGGACTAGCGCTGGTGCCGGAGGGTCGCCGTATCTTCAGTGAGTTCACGGTCGAGGAGAACATGCGTCTCGGGGCGCTGGCGCGGCGATCGAGCGACGGGCTGGCTGAGGATCTCGAGTGGGTGCACTCGCTGTTCCCCATCGTTGCGGAGTTCAAAAAACGCCAGGCCGGCTATTTGTCGGGCGGCCAGCAACAGCAGCTCGCCCTGGCCCGAGCTCTCGTCTCGAGGCCGGATCTTCTGCTGCTCGACGAGCCGACCCTGGGACTCGCCCCGTCGGTGGTGTCCGTGTTGTTCGACGCACTCGCCGAGATCCGGGAGAGTGGTGTTCCGATCCTGTTGGTGGAACAGCGGGCGCAGCAGGCTGTTGGCTTCGCCGATCGGACCCACGTGATGCG
>JAZGCP010000268.1:0-2110 GCA_036477035.1 Acidimicrobiia bacterium
GTGGGCGTTAGAGGATTTGAACCTCTGGCCTCTTCCGTGTCAGGGAAGCGCTCTCCCCCTGAGCTAAACGCCCTCAGTTGGCAAGGCCCGGCATCATAGACCGGGTCTCGTCGAGGCGGCGCCCGGAATTGAACCGGGGTAGAGGGTTTTGCAGACCCTTGCCTAAGCCACTCGGCCACGCCGCCGGACCGGAAAAGGGACGACCCAGAGGCCGCCCCCTCGGAGCGGACGACCGGTCTCGAACCGGCGACCTTCACCTTGGCAAGGTGACGCTCTACCAACTGAGCTACGTCCGCGGGGCCGTCAATATACCAAAGGCATTGCCGCTCTCATGAACCGGTTGAACCAAAACCATCCTCGCCCCGGCGGCTAGGCGGAAGCTCTTCCACTTCCACCAATTCCTGTGCCTCGACCGCCACCACAACCAACTGCGCGATCCGGTCCCCGCGACGGATATCAACCGTTTCCGCTCCGTGATTGACCAAGATGACCTTCAACTCACCCCGATAACCGCTATCGACCAGCCCCGGAGCATTGACGATGCCGATCCCACTACTCACAGCGAGACCCGACCGTGGAGTCACCAGCCCCGCAAAACCAGCGGGTATTGCCACGGCGACGCCGGTCGGTACCAGCGAACGCTCGCCCGGAGCGAGGCGGATGTCGACCGCGGCATACAAGTCGACACCGCCATCTCCGGGATGGGCGTGTGTCGGAATGGGCAACTCGCGATCGAGACGCTTGAGCGGTATTTCCATGGCGCCGATTATGGCCGGTGAAGGCAGGAAACAGCCATGCGGCTAGGTCGCCGCCAAAGAGAAGCAAATCGCAGAACGATCATCGACATGCTCGAGACGACACCGGCGCACGCTGCCCGCCCGGCCCGACGCTCAAAAAGCGACGACATCGGCGACCTCGACTTCGACTGGAGACCGCAGCCATTGGAGCGCGTGGTGGCGAGCGGGCGGTCGTTTCGGTGGCCCATCATCGGGGCAGCCATCGTGCTCGCCGCCGTTGCCATCATCGCCGTACGTGGACTGGGCACGATCTCTGACAGTCAGGCCGACGAGCGCCTCGCGGCATACAACGCCGAGGTCACCACCTTCTCTGTGGCGCTCGACGCCCTGGAGGAAACGCTTCCCGATATCGAAGTCCAATCGGCCCTCGCCTTCTCCGTCGCCACCGACGACCTCCGCTTGGCCGCCACAGAGGACCTCCCCGGTCTGCCTCCCTTCGTGCCCCAGGGATCTCTCGGTGACGTGGCCGCGGTCCAGGATCTCCTCCTCGCCATTGTCGATGTCGCAACTACGGTCTCGGCCGACCTGGACATCGCTGCGACCTATAAGACGGCATCGGAGCGACTCTTTGTGGTGCCACCTCTCCCGTTCTCGGCACCCGAGGAGCTCCTAGAGCCGGCCGGGGCAGCGATCGCCGACATGCAGACCGAGACCCTCGCTGCACTCGCCGGGCTCGACCCGGACGAAAGGTTCGAAATGTACGTCGGTCGGATCGAAGATGCCCTCGACGTCGTCCCCGATTGGGCCGATCGCTACCTTCTCGCCCTTCGCAGGAACGACACAGAAGCGGCGGGGGCCCTAATCGTCGAGATCACGGCACGCCGCCAGTTGATCGAGGCAGAACTCAGCGTGGCGCTCGACGACGTATCCGACACGGTGAGCGGACGGATGGAGGAGCTGCGTACCGCCCTCACCGAAGCGGACGTCCTGACCAAGGTGGGTTGAGGGCGACTCGGCTTTGCTCACCGATGGCAGCCGGCTAGTTCGCGGCGACTTCCGCCCCGAGGCTCGAGGTGACGCACGGAGATTCACCGACGCTTGATCCCCGGCTTACTCGGCGGGAGCCTCCGTCCGATCCTCGAGTGCCGCAGCCTCCCGTTCGAAGTCGCCGGCGCCCTCGAACTCCTTGTGGACCGATGCAAAGCGGAGATAGGCCACCTCGTCGAGTTCTCGCAGCGCATCTAGTACCCGGCGACCAATTTCAGCACTGCTCACCTCCGGTCCATCCTCTTCGGCAAACGCCTCAATCGTTCGTGCGATCCCTTCTAGCGTTCCCGGCACCACGTCGCGCCCTGCCATCGCCCGACTGACCC
>JAZGCP010000269.1:0-3219 GCA_036477035.1 Acidimicrobiia bacterium
GCGGCATTCAAGGAGCATCACGGGCTTCAGTGCGGGTTCTGCACGCCGGGGATGGTAATGAGCGCGATCGATCTCGTCTCGCGCAATTCGGACCTGACGGAAGAAATCATCCGCGAAGAGCTGGAAGGCAACATCTGCCGCTGCACGGGCTATCACAACATCGTCAAAGCCGTGCAGGCCGGCGCAAAGGCGATGGGGCGTTAGGAGCATGGCGCACGATGGTATCGGCGCTGCGGTGAGGCGCAAGGAGGACTATCGGTTCCTGGTCGGCGAGGGCACCTACGTCGACGACATGAACCGGCCGGGCCAGGCCTATGCCTGGATCGTGCGCTCGCCTTACGCGCATGCGCGCATCAAAGCGATCGACGCAGCCGAGAAGAAGAAGACTCCGGGAATCTGCGCAATCTTTACCGGCGCTGACATGCAGGCGGATGGCGTCGGCAGTCTGCCCTGTGGCTGGCTCATCCACAACAAGGACGGTTCTCCGATGAAAGAACCATCCTATCCGGTACTGGCCTGCGACAAGGTCCGCCATGTCGGTGACCCGGTCGCCGTGGTGATCGCTGAGACGCGGGACCAGGCGCGCGATGCGGCGGAATCGCTGGAAGTCGAATATGAGGAGCTACCGGCGGTTGTGTCCACCGCGGAGGCGGATAGCCCGGATGCACCCCAGATTCACGAAGAAGCGCCGAGGAACGTCTGTTTTGACTGGGAGATCGGGGACAAGGCGGAAGTGGAAAAGGCGTTCGCCAACGCCCATCATGTCACCAAGCTCGACCTGATCAACAACCGGCTGGTGCCGAATGCGATCGAGCCCCGCGCGGCGATAGGTGAGTATGACCCGGCTATTGACCGTTACACCTTGTACACCACCAGCCAGAACCCCCATGCCATACGCCTGCTGATGAGCCAGTTTGTGCTCAAAATGCTGGAATCGAAGCTGCGGGTGGTTGCTCCTGACGTCGGTGGCGGGTTCGGGTCGAAGATTTACCACTACCCCGAAGAGGCCATTGTGACCTGGACGGCGAAGAAGGTCGGCCGGCCCGTAAAGTGGACGGCAGAACGGTCGGAAAGCTTCGTCTCTGATGCCCAGGGCCGCGACCATGTTACCCATGCAGAGTTGGCACTCGACCAAAACGGCACCTTCCTCGCACTACGGGTCAGCACCATTGCCAACTTAGGAGGGCATCTTTCGACTTTCGGGACGTCCATACCGACCTACCTATACGCAACCCTTTTGGCGGGGCTGTATAAGACTCCGGCAATCTACTGTGAAGTCAAAGGCGTGTTCACGAATACCGTTCCTGTCGACGCCTACCGGGGCGCCGGACGGCCGGAGGCCTGCTACGTCGTCGAACGGCTGGTCGAAACTGCCGCACGCGAGATGGGCCTCGACAAGGCGGAGATCCGGCGTCGCAACTTCATTCCGAAGGAGGCCATGCCTTACCAAACGCCGGTGGCGCTCGAGTACGATTGTGGCGACTTCATCACCCAGATGGAGGATGCCCTGAAGCTCGTCGAATACGAAGGGTTTGAGGCGCG
This sequence comes from Acidimicrobiia bacterium, assembly GCA_036477035.1. Classification (GTDB taxonomy): domain Bacteria; phylum Actinomycetota; class Acidimicrobiia; order Spongiisociales; family UBA11373; genus JACZWZ01. The sequence goes on from JAZGCP010000269.1 coordinate 1,543, forward strand.
CCGGGCTGCTGGCCGGGCGCGTGGCAAACTGATCGGTATCGGCCTTTCGACTTATATCGAGGCCTGCGGTCTTGCGCCGTCCAAGCTCGTAGGCGAACTTGGCCTCCGTGGCGGCCTGTATGAATCGGCCGAGCTGCGCTTCCACCCCGACGGTTCGGTTACCGTGCTCACGGGCAGCCATTCGCACGGCCAGGGGCATGAGACGACCTTTGCCCAGCTCGTTGCCGACCGCCTCGGGATTCCGATCGAGAATATCGAGGTCGTGCACGGCGATACCGACAAGATCCCGTTCGGCATGGGCACCTCCGGCTCGCGCTCCATCTCCGTGGGTGGCTCCGCGATTGTCAGGGCGGCCGATAAAATAATCAGTAAGGGCAAGAAGATCGCCGCCCATATGCTGGGGGTCGCGGAAGAGGATGTCGAGTTCGAGGACGGTGTTTTCTTTGTGCTGGAAACCAACAAGTCGATGAGCATTACGGACGTGGTGAACTCGGCCTATATGGCCCACAACTACCCGCTTGACGAGCTGGAGCCGGGGCTGGACGAGACCGCGTTCTATGATCCGAAAAACTTCGTCTTCCCCAACGGGTGCCATGTCTGCGAGGTGGAGATCGACGAGGAAACGGGTGAGGTCAAGATCACTCGCTTCGTTGCGGTCGACGACTTTGGCACGATCATTAACCCGATGATCGTCCAGGGGCAGGTGCACGGCGGACTTGTGCAGGGAATTGGTCAGGCACTCTTCGAGAATTGCATCTACGACGAGGAGACGGGTCAATTGTTAACAGGCTCGTATATGGATTACTGCATGCCAAAAGCGGCCGACGTACCTTCATTTGAAGTGATTACCAACGAGCATGTACCCTGTACTCATAACCCGCTTGGCGTGAAGGGCTGTGGCGAGGCGGGGGCCATTGGAGCCCCGGCTGCGGTGATGAACGCAGTCGTCGACGCTCTGAGTCCGCTGGGTTACGCCCGCATCGACATGCCGGCGACATCCGAGAAGGTCTGGCGCGCTATCCAGGAAGCCAAGACGGCACCGGACGCGGAATAGGACGGGAAGAGAGAAGATGCACAACTTCACCTATCACCGTCCATCTTCGGTCGATGAGGCGGCGGCGATCATGGCCAGGTCCGACGACGGGCCCTATCTGGCTGGTGGTCAGACTCTGATCCCCACGATGAAGCTTCGCTTGGCGGCGCCGTCGGACCTGATCGATCTCGGTGCCATAGTCGAGCTTAATGGTATCACCACCGAGGCCGACGCGGTGGTGGTCGGTGCCATGACGCCGCACGCCGACGTGGCGGCCTCAGCCAATGCCGTCCCCGCGCTCAGGGTGCTCGCGGGGGGCATTGGCGATCCGCAGGTGCGCAACTGCGGCACCATCGGTGGGTCGATCGCCAACAACGATCCGGCGGCCGATTATCCCGCCGCCATCGTCGGACTCGGCGCAACGGTGAAGACCAACAGGCGCGAGCTTGCCGCCGACGAGTTCTTTACCGGGATGTTCGAGACCGCCCTGGAGGAGGGCGAGATCATCACCGCGGTGCGATTTCCTAAGCCTGAGGCCGCGGCCTACGCCAAGTTCCCGAACCCGGCGTCGCGCTTCGCGATCGTGGGCGTCATGGTTGCGAAGGTGAGCGACGGTGTGCGGGTCGCGGTGACGGGTGCCGGAC
>JAZGCP010000027.1:0-2285 GCA_036477035.1 Acidimicrobiia bacterium
TCGGTTACGCCTTGCAGCAGAACCTGCGCAATGACTTCAACCGTGCCGGGATCGACAAGTCGGTGGTGACGGTCGTCACCCAGGTGGAAGTGAGTCGCGACGATCCGGCATTTGCCAACCCATCGAAGCCAATTGGTTCGTTTATGGAAGAGGACGAGGCAAACCGGCGGCGCGATGAGGACGGTTGGGATGTCATGGAGGACGCCGGCCGGGGCTGGCGTCGGGTGGTGGCATCTCCGCACCCCATGAAGGTGATCGAACTCGACATCGTCAAGCAGCTACTCGCTGCCGGCGTCGTTGTGATCACGGTCGGTGGCGGCGGGATCCCGGTCGTCTCCGACGATGACGGAAACCTCGTCGGGGTTCCGGCGGTGATCGACAAGGATCTGGCTTCGGCGCTGCTGGCGCAGCTGATCGATGCCGATCTGCTGATCATCTCCACCGCGGTGGAGAAGGTGGCACTGAACTACGGCACCCCCGATGAGCGCTGGATGGACGAGTTCACCCTTGCCGAGGTCAAGCAGTACCTCGACGAGGGAGTTCACTTCACCGAGGGCAGCATGGCTCCGAAGATGCGCGCTGTGGTCCAGTTCCTCGAAAACGGGGGCCGGCAGGCACTCATCACCAATCCGGAGAACATCGCCCGGGCGATGGCCCGTGAGACCGGAACGTGGATCAACGCGTGAGCTTGGATCACGTTCTCAATCTGACCTGTGTGGTCTGCGGTCGGGAGTATCCGGCCGGCAACATCTATGTGTGTACCGAGCACGGCAACGAGGGGATTCTCGACGTTCGCTACGACTACGAGCGGATCGAGATGTCGCGTTCCTCGCTCGCCGCCGACGGCGACGGCACGATGTGGCGGTATCGAGCCGTGATGCCGCTGGCGGCGGATGCCCCGCTCCCACCGTTGACCGTGGGAGGCACGCCCACCTATGACGCTCCTCGACTGGCGGATCAGGCCGGCGTCGGCCGGCTGTGGGTAAAGGACGAAGGCCGCCAGCCGACGGCCTCACTCAAGGATCGCGCCTCCGCGATGGCGGTGGTCAAGGCCCAGGAATTCGGTGCCTCGGTGGTGACCACAGCCAGCACCGGCAACGCGGCTGCGGCGTTGAGCGGGTTGTGCGCCAGCGTCGGGCAGCCCAACGTGATTTTCGTCCCCGAGTCGGCCCCTGAGGCCAAGGTCGCTCAGTTGCTGGCCTACGGGTCGACCGTGGTGCTGGTTCAGGGCAACTACTCGGACGCGTTCGATCTGTGTATGGCGGCCGCCGAGAGTCACGGCTGGTATAACCGCAACACCGGTTTCAACCCGTACATGACCGAAGGCAAGAAGACTGCGATGTTCGAACTGCTCGAGCACTTGGACTGGGCTAGTCCCGACGCCGTCTTTGTCAGCGTCGGTGACGGATCGATCATCGGAGGACTCCACAAGGGGGCGAAAGACGCGCTGGCTCTGGGCCTGATCGAGTCGATTCCCCGGATCTACGGGATTCAGGCCGCCGGAAGCGACTTCATGGTGCAGGCCTTCGAAAGTGGAGAGGATGTGCTCGAAAAGGCGCCGATCGCCGCCGAGACCGTGGCCGATTCGATCAGCGCCGACCTTCCCCGGGATCGGATCAAGGCGATGGCCGCCGTCACCGAGACCGGAGGCGCCTACATCCGGATCACGGACGAGGTGATCCTGGAGGCGATTCCGACTCTGGCAAGGGGATCGGGTGTCTTCGCCGAACCGGCCGGAGCGACCGCATACGCAGGTGTGGTGGCGGCGGTAGATCAAGGTCTTGTGGGCCCGTCCGATCGGGTCGCGGTTCTGAGCACCGGGAGCGGACTCAAGGATGTCGCCTCTGCGATGCGGGCGGTGACGTCTGTCGGTACCACTCCCATCACTGTTCCATCAGATCTTGCCGCACTAGATACGGCGTTAGGAGATATAGGAATCCGATGATCGACCTGACCATCAACCAAGCAACGCTGGCCGTCTCAGCACAAAGAGCTCGGGAGCGGTCGGTAACCATTCCCACGTTCAAGCAGATGCGAGACCCTTCGCTGATTCCCGACGATGTCACCGCCAAGCTGAGCGATGTCGGCTTGTGGGATCTCGATCCGCTCAATCTGTTCCGCATCACGTGGCACAACGAGCCGATCGCCCACGGCGGCGGGTTCGGTCCGGTCAACTTCATGGAGTTGCCTCCCGAACTCACCGGTGTCGAGGCGCGGATCCTGGTGCTGGAGGGGAAGTGGTTTCCGACCGGAACCCACAAGGTGGGTGCCGCGTTCGGCTGCCT
>JAZGCP010000270.1:0-2677 GCA_036477035.1 Acidimicrobiia bacterium
TGTACTCAACGCCGTCGGGACACGATTCGGCCAGCTTCTCCTCGTTTTCTGCAAGCCAGGCCTGGAACTCTTGGGATCGGCCCTGCTGCACGTCGAAGCCAAACTCCATGATGAAGTCCATGCGTTCCCCTTCCTCCGGTCGCGTTCTCCAACGACCCTACCGATCGGCTGCGTTCGGCGACCGTTGGCAGATCGCGGGAGGCCTGTACGAGCAGGACCCTAAGTGGGTTGGTCTGGTCTCCCGCTCCTATGACGAACACCCCAGCGTGGTTCGGTAACCGTCACCACACCCCTGCGGTCCGAACCCCGGCGGGCTAACCCGCACTATGACGCCCACGAGTTGGGGTCACCAGTCGACTGCCAGCACCTTGCAAAGATCAACGGCTCCCCAGGGGCAGGCTTGTACCCTCGCTCGGCATGGCGATCCCGGTGATTGTGCTCAACGGGTCTATTGGTGCCGGAAAATCCTCTGTGCTCGGCGAAGTCTCAGACCTGCTCGTGGAGGTCGAGGTGAGCCACTGCGCTCTCGAGCTGGATGCCCTGTCACAGACATTCCCCCGACGCCCGACTGACCCGTTCATGCTGCGGCTTGCCGTGGACAATCTCAGCCGTGTGGTCCAACGCAGCTCGGGCCGGAGCCGAGCGCCTCGTGCTGGCGAGCGTCGTCGAGAGCGTCTCCGACCTGCAACTGATCCTCGGAGCCATACCGGGCGCTACTCCCTTCGTTTGCCGCTTGCATGCTCCGGTTCCTCTGTTGCACAAGCGGCTCCGACGCCGTGAGATCGGTACCGGCCTCGATTGGCATCTCCGCCGAGCCAGCGAACTGGCGACGATCCTCGAAGACGGAAACGTTGACGACGTGGTGGTGGATGCCTCGGATCGCCCCCTGCGAAGCATCGCAGTCGATGTACTAGAGGCAGCGGATTGGCCCAGACCTGAGTAGGACTCGCCTGCCGCAGAATCGAGGAACAGATCCTTGGGTCCCCCAGTGTTCACGAATGTTCCTAGAGGATGACGCTCAGCGGGAGACTCGCGTAACGAGCGCCGATGTGCCGATCACGAGCGGTCGGATACCGCGATTGCGATCGTGTCATGTCAGTCGATCTGAGCGGACGCCAGGACGCTCGAACAAACGTCGTCCCCATGCCTGACGGCGCGGGTTCGCTTGACGTACCCTTTGAAGTCGCCTTCGTGAGGGGGTGTTCGTGCCTTCTGGTGTAAGACGCGGGCCGAGGATGATCGGTGCGTTGATGGCCTCCGTGCTGATCCTGATCGCGTGTGGAGACTCGGACACCTTAGAGCCAACGACCCAGACTGCAGCCACGTTGGCTGCCACGGAACCGCCAACGCAGCCGGCCACGCCGACCTCTGCCCCTCCAGAGGTCACGACGAGTCCGCGTACAGTGGCAGGAGCCCCGGCGGACCTCGCGCCAGGCACGATCGTGACCGTCGTCGGCACGGGCCAGCCCGGAGCCAAAGGTGTGGGCGGACCCGCCACCGAGGCCCAGCTCCGGCGACCCACCGCCCTTGCCTTCGATCCCGACGGGAACCTCTATATCGCCGAACGGTCCAACCACCGGATCCTCAAGGTGGATCGCTCGGGGATCCTGACCGTGGCCGCCGGGAAGCTGCGCGAGAACGGAACCGCGCAGGGCGGCTTCTCGGGCGACGGAGGCTTGGCCACGGAAGCGAAACTCCGCTTTGCACATGCCATCGCTGTTGGCCCGGACGGGAACCTCTACATCTCGGACTCAGGCAACCACCGGATTCGGATGGTGGACGCCGACGGGATCATCACCACGGTCGCCGGAACCGGGGAGCGAGGGTTCTCCGGCGACGGGGACCTGCCACACAAGCCTCGTTGAACAAACCGCTCGGCCTAGCGGTCGATGGCCAGGGAAACCTGTACTTTTGGGACGCCGACAACCTCCGGATCCGAATGGTGGACGCCGACGGGATCATCACCACGATCGCCGGAACCGGGAAGCAGGGATCGCCGACGGACGGAACCCCGGCGAACGAGGCCAGCCTGCGTGGCGACGAGGGTGCCCACATGCCGACAGGGTTGGACTTCGACGCAGCCGGAAGGCTTCACATCACCGACCTCGGAAACAATCGGATCTGGATAATCGATCCGGAGGGGCGTCTTCGAGTCATCGCCGGCAGCGGAGATAGCGCCTACTCAGGCGACGGTGGTCCGGCCACCGAGGCAGGCGTCAACCAGCCGCAGGACATCGCCATCGGGCCGGACGGGGTCCTGTACATCGCCACCCACACCCACGAATCCGAGGGTAACCGCATCCGGGTGGTCGACCGGGACGGGATCATCACCACCATCGCCGGCATCGGAACCGCCGGCTACTCCGGAGACGGCGGCCCAGCCGACGAAGCGGAGCTCAACATCCCGGCCGGCATCGCCATCGGGCCAGACGGCAACCTCTACATCGCCGACGTCGACAACAACGTCATCCGCATGGTGGCGAAGTGAACATCAGGCAGCAGGCAGGCAGTCTATTTAGGGCACCATCAGATAACCGCTCATAACCAGTGAACAACCGACCCTGACCTGCTGTCACCGCTCAGACCTCGGCGTGGTCATTGACGCCCCAATCTGCCCGCTCATAATGACCTTGCCTCAGCACCCCCAATGCCCGGCTCTTCCGTCCGAGATCCGGCA
>JAZGCP010000271.1:0-9116 GCA_036477035.1 Acidimicrobiia bacterium
GTAGCCACCGGGGAGCATGGCGAGGAGGTCTCCGTCGGTTCCGCCCTGAGTAGCGGTGACGACTCCGAGACCGCAGTGAGGGCGATACTCGACGCACTCAACCGCAGGATTGGGCGGCCCTGAAAGCGTATTGAGCCGTTGGTGAGCGTCAGAGCGGCGGTTCACCCGGGCGGTAGCCGGTACCAGATGTGACCGCGCCCTTCGCGAAATACACGCGCCAAGCGTGATCGCCCGAAAGCGCCGTCGAGTATCCAGTACCCAGCAAGAAACACTCATTCTCTGGATACTGGATACTGGATACTGGTTACTGGCTGTGATACTTGGCGCGTGACTACCCGGGAACGCGTTTGATCCATCCGGTCTCCAGCCACACCGGCGGCGGCGCGGTGGCGGTGACTCCCCACCACGAGGCGACCCGCACGGCGATGCGGGTGATGGGTGCCGGCGGTACCGCGGCGGACGCGGTCATCGCGGCGAACGCTGTCCTCGGCATGGTTCTCCCTTCGACCTGCGGGATCGGCGGAGACCTATTCGCCCTGGTGCACAAACCCGGTATGAAGCAACCCGATGTGCTCAACGCCAGTGGCAGGGGTGGATCCGGTCTCAGCGCAGCCACCCTGCGGGATGCAGGCCACACCCGGATGCCCACATACGGAACCTCGACCATCTCTGTACCCGGCTGCGTCGATGGGTGGGAAGCACTCCAGGACCGATACGGCCGGCTCGACCTCGAGCAGGTGCTGTCCGATGCGATCACCCTGGGTGAGGAAGGATTCGAAGTGTCGGTCGAATTCGCCGACACACTCAACCGACTCGCCGACTCGCTGATCGGCCAGCCCTCGGCTGCAGCCCTGTACCCCGGCAACGCCCCACCGGCTCCCGGAGCGACACTGGTCCGCAACGACCTGGCCTCGACTCTCCGAGCGATAACCGAACGCGGTCGCACCGCGTTCTACGAAGGCGACGTAGCGGCCACGATCGCGGCCGCTACCGACGGAATCCTGACGTCCGACGACCTCGCCACCAACACGATCGACTGGGTCGAGCCGATCGGCCTCGATGTCTTCGGCCTCACCGGTTGGACCGTGCCGCCCAACAGTCAGGGGTACATCACACTCGCCGCAGCGTGGGTATTCGAACAGATGGGACCACCGGCAGACCCGACCGATCCGGCCTTCCACCACGCCCTGATCGAGGCGTACCGAGCCTTTGCCTGGGAAAGGAACGATGTGGTGGCCGATCCCTCCCACGCTCCATGGGATCCCGCTGAATACCTGATGCCGGAACGCCTGGAACGACGACTCCGGGAACTCGTGCCGGAAGCCGTCGCACCATGGCCGGAGCCGACGCCGGGCCCGGCAGGCACGGCATATTTCTGTGCCGTGGACGCCGAGGGGATGGCAGTCTCCTGCATCCAGTCCAACTACTTCGGCATCGGAAGCCGCATCTCGGCCGGCACGACCGGGGTGTTCCTCCACAATCGTGCCGCCGGCTTTTCGGTGATCGAAGGGCATCCCAACGAGGCCGGCCCCGGCAAGCGACCATTGCACACGCTATCTCCGACCTTGTGGACCCGGGGCACGGAACCGGCGCTCATACTGGGCACCAGGGGGGGCGATCAGCAGCCGCAATATCTGGCGCAGATGGCGGCGAACATGCTGTTCGCCGGCAAGGATTCTGCTCAAGCACAAGCACAGCCGAGGTGGAGCCTCGACACCGGGGAACCCGGCATGGGTTCCGTCGTCCTCGTCGAACCCGGGATGCCTGAACCGGTCATCGCCGGTCTTGCTGCGACGGGACACACGGTTACGGCCGGTCCTGCCCTCACCCCCGGCTGGGGACCCGTATCCGTAATCGCCATCGACGGTGCCGGAGTCCGGACCGCGGCAGCAGACCCGCGCATCACCACGGCTCACGCAGCCGGCGATTGAGGTCGCCCGGCTGCCCGCTGGCGAACTCCCCAACGCATCTATCGAGCCGGCCGAAGTGGCGCGATCTTGTCTTCCACCACCCGCCACGATCCGATGCGCACCCGCCGCCCGTACAATCCGGGGATGCGTCGCATCACCAAACTCGGCAGCTACATCATCGGTATCGGAGCGGGCGCGGCAGCAGTTGTTTGGCTGGTCAAGGACCGACTGCTCGGCCCCGAGACCGTCCCCCTGCGTCCGGAGGACGCCCCGGCCTTTCGGGTGGCACCCGGCCCGCCTGCCCGTCCGTCGGTCTCCGACGACGATCTCTCGGAAGTAACGGGCATCGGTCCGGTTTATCGGGCTCGCCTCGAACAGGCGGGCATCACGACGTTCTCGGCCCTGGCCCTGGCCACCACAGCCGAAATAGCGTCGGCAGCCGAAATCCCGACAGACAAGGCAGAAGACTGGATCAAACAGGCCGGTGGCCTGATAGTCATCTGAACCCGATGCCCTATCTGACCGCTCCCGAGGAGCTGGGGAACCTGCTCCCCGGAGAACCAGCCTTTCGTTCTGATCAACTGAAGCAGTGGCTGTACCAACACCCGGTGCTCGACCCGGCCGACATGACCAATCTTCCGGCAAGCGTTCGCAACGCATTTGGTCCGAGCCACTGGCCGTTCTCGGTCGAAGTCGAGCAATCCTCGGATGACGGTCGCACCCGTAAATGGTTGTTCCGGACACCCGACGGCGCCGCCATCGAGGCGGTACTCATGGGGTACCCAAAGCGCACCACACTGTGCATCAGCAGCCAGGCCGGTTGTGCCATGCGATGCACCTTCTGTGCCACCGGGCAATTTGGTTTCGAGCGACACCTCGAGGCGGGCGAGATCACAGCCCAGGTGGCGTTTGCCGCAGCCTCACTGAGTAGCCAGCCCATGGCCGGATCTCCGCGGCGCGTCTCCAACGTGGTGTTCATGGGGATGGGTGAACCCCTTGCCAACTATGCGAACGTACGCGAGACCCTGCGTCGCCTCATCGAGGTCATGGGCATGTCCGCACGCTCGATCACTGTCTCCACGGTCGGGGTCGTCCCGGGAATCGATCGACTCGCCCAGGAGCCATGGCCGGTGACACTCGCACTCAGCCTCCATGCCACCGACGACCACCTTCGCGAATCGTTGGTTCCGCTCAACGCCAGATATCCGATCGACGACCTGCTCGCCGCCGTTCGCAGGTTCACCGCCGGGAAGGGCCGGCGGGTCACATTGGAATGGACCCTGATGGACGGACTAAACGACACCCCGGAACAAGCACGAGCGCTTGCCTCCATCGCGCGCCAGATACGAGCCCACGTCAACGTGATCCCGATGAACCCCACCCCGCTGGCGCCACAGAAGCGGCCATCGGACCGCCGAATCCACCAATTCGTCGACGAGGTGAAACGCCACGGGGCCAACGTAACCCTGCGCGACACCCGCGGCACCGAGATCGATGCCGCCTGTGGTCAGCTGCGGGTGAGGAGCGCGGCCACGAGCCAGGAGCGGCCAGCAGACAGCCGCCCGTCTTCCTAATGCCTAATACCTAATCCCTAATTTCTCCCCTCCGCCATCTCCCCTAGCCAAGCCAACTCGACCAAAATCACAAAACCCGACCGAGGAAAACAAACATGCCCATCGAAGTGGGAGATCCGGCCCCGTCCTTTACCCTGCTCGATCACACCGGTAGCCCGGTGTCGCTGGAGGATTTCTCCGGATCGCACTTGCTGGTCTACTTCTACCCCAAGGCGTTCACCCCCGGCTGCACCACTCAGGCGTGCGACTTGCGCGACCGACATGATTTGTTTGCCGATGCGGGATGGGCGATCGTCGGGATCAGCCCGGATCCGGTGGAGAAGCTCAGAAGATTCCACTCCGAGCACCGGCTCACATTCTCTCTCCTGTCCGACGAAGACCACGCCGTGGCCGCCGCCTATGGCGCCTGGGGCACAAAGAAGAACTATGGCCGGGAGTACGAGGGGCTCATCCGGTCTACGTTCGTAGTCGGTCCGAACGGCACGATCGAATCGGTGCGACGCAACACTCGAGCAGCAGGACACGGCGACCGGATGGTGAAGGAACTCCTCAAGGCTTAGGGACCGAGCGGCACCCACCAGAGTCGCATCTCGCAATCGCCGGTTGCCGGTACAATCTCGCCTCCGTGCTTCGTTCCAATCGCCTGCTGCTCGGATCGCTCATCGTCGTCGGATCACTCGTCGGCGGGCTTGTCTTCTTGTTCGGCATCGATCGCGCCTCCAACGGTGCCGAGATTCTCGGCGACGTCACGGTCAACGGCGTGCAACTTGGAGGCCTAAGTGAGTTCGAAGCGATCGAACGGGTACGGGCGATGGAGCAAGACCTGGTGGACAGGCCGATCCCCGTCGTCATCGCCGGTAGGACATTCGACTTGAACCCAATTTTGATCGACTTCGACATCGACGAGCAGGCCATCGTCCAAGCCGCGCTCGACAACGGTCGGGAAGGAAACATCTTCGGCCAATTCGGGTGGTGGTTGGCTCACTTCAGCGACGATGACGCCTCTTTGGAGATTCCGTATGACTACGACATCAGCGCTCTCGAGGAGATCATCGCCGACTGGCAGTTGAACGGCATTGCCGACCCCGCCCATCCCGGCGATGTCTCGGTGGTCAACGGGACCATCGTTTATTCATACCCCCGCAGCGGCACCGGGATCGAAATAAGTCTCGCCACCTACGCACTCGATACCGTGCTGACAGATCGCTCCCGGGCGGCCGTCGAGTTGCCCTCCAAACGAATCGAAGCCCTCCTCAGCGACGTCGACATCGATGCCGTGGTCCAACGAGTCGACTCGATCCTCTCCGGTCCGATATCCCTGCGCGCCCCACAACTAGACCGTGAGATCAGCATCCCCCGTTCGGTGCTGGCGGATGCGCTGGTGGTGCTGCGACTCGACGACACCCTCGACGGCATCCCAGAGTTTCACGTCCGGCTCGATCGCGACAAGATCCTGGACTACGTCGGCGCATTTGCGCCTTACCTCGAAACCGAGGCCATCGACGCCCAACTGGTCATCGACGACATCGAAGACACCGTGACCATCATCTCCAGCATTCCGGTTCAGGAGCCCGACCCGGCCGGGTTGGCCAGTGCTGCGTGGGAAGCCGTTATCTCCGAGTCCCGCACTGCCGACATCCCCTATCGAGCCGGCCGCGAGGCACCGCTTTCGACCGCCGACGTCGAGGCCTTCGGTGTCAAACAGAAGATAAGCGAGTTCACCACATTCCACGCGTGCTGTCAGGCCCGGGTAACCAACATCCAACAAATCGCAGACGATACCGATGGAGCGTGGGTCATGCCGGGTGAGGTGTTCTCCCTCAACGAGCGCGTCGGCAAGCGCAAGGTTCAGAACGGATACGTGTGTGCCGGAGCGTTGCTCAGAGGCGAGATCGTGGACGAGGGCGAAATCTGCATCGGTGGCGGAACGAGTCAGTTTTCGACGACGCTCTACAACGCGATCTTCTTCGCCGGAGTCGAAGATGTCTTTCATTTCAAGCACACCGCGTGGTTCAGCCGATACCCCGAAGGCCGTGAGGCGACGATGGGCTACCCCAACCCCGACATCAAGTTCCGCAACAACACCGATTCGGTGATCGTGATCAGGACCTCGCATACCGATACTTCGATCACGGTGAAGTTCTTCGGGGACAATGGTGGGATCGAGGTCGAAGCGGGGTTGTCGGGCCGCTACAACCACACCGGCATTTTCGACGGAGGCTGCGTTCCCAACGACGCACCGTCGGGCACCGTCTTTCAAAACGGGTCGCCCGGTTGGACTGTCACCGTGTACCGCTACATCACCTATCCGGACGGCACCAAGACGACCGAGGCGTGGGTCGAGCGATACCAGGGACTCTGGAAGCTCAAGAGCTGCTGATCAGACGCCGGCCGCCACCACGAACTGGAACACCAGATTGGCCGCCAGTATCGTCGTCTGTGACCCTTGATCGGTCATCGGATTGACCTCGTTGAGAACAAAACCGGCCACCCGGCTCGCCAGCGGGAGCAGCAGGTCCAGCAGCAATCGGGATGAGAAACCTCCGGGCTCCTGCCAGCCGACTCCGGGAGCAAAGGCCGGGTCGAGCACATCGATGTCGACCGACACCACAACATGTTCCGCCGGTTCGATGATCTGAGAGATTCGTGCCAGCGTCGCCGTGACCCCGTCGGAGAACACTCGGGCAGCCGGAAGCTCGGTCAGCCCGATGCTGTCGATGAACCGTTTCGAAGACGGAAAGTTGAAGTTGCGGGTTCCCACCTGCACGCAATGTCGTGGATCCACTCTCTCCAACTCGAGCGCCCGCCGCATCCCGCTCGATTGACTGTGGCTCCCCTGGGCGTCGCTCCGGTCGAGCAGGTCCAGGTGGGCGTCGAAGTGAACAACCGCCACCGGGCCGGAGACTGCATCGTGGATCCCGGCGACTGCCGGGAAGAGGACCGAATCATCGCCGCCGACGACGAGCGGCACCCGACCCGACGCCGCCTCCGACCGAACCAGATCGCGAATCGCCGCCACCGTTGTCAAGAGATCATGGGGGACCACCGGGACGTCACCGACATCGTGCAGGGCTGCTGGATCGAAAGGAACGATCTCATCACGATCGATCCAATAGATCCGACGATCCTCGACACGCATCTTCATCCACTCCAGGTGCCGCCTGATCTCGTCCGGGGCATAGCGAGAGCCGGGCCGTCCGAGGGTGGCCGCCCCGTCGAAGGGCACACCGATGAACGAGAACTCCTTCATGGAATCACACCTCCCGCACACCCTGGATCGCCAGCCAGACGCCGACGACCACCAGGATCACTGCGGCGACCCTACCGAGAGACGACATCACCCGGCCGGTCAACGGACCCATCCGCAGGGGACCCAACGCCACCAGCATGGCCGCGGCCAACCCCAGTCCGGGCAACACCGACCCCAGACCATCGGAGGCACCGATGGTCAGCGTGAGAGTGATCGTTTCCGGCGAGATCACCCTCGGATAGGCCACCGGCCAGAATCGGGCTGCGACTCCGTCGGGAACCGGCTCCGACGCCGGGATGGGAACGAACATCATCCACGTCGCCACGATGACGAGAACGAAGCCGGCCGCGATGCGAAATGTCTCGGGGGAGATCTCGACCGCATCGAGCACCGGACCGGAAACTGCGGCGATCCCGACAAGTGTGACCACACCGATAACGGTCCCCGGGCCGAGCAGACCCATGCGAGCTCCACCGTGGTCGTTCTCGGGGATCCCGAGCCGGGTCCGGACCGGATTGAGAGCCGCCAAATAGGCGACGATCACCAACAGGGTATTCATCGATCCTCCTCCATCTCCTGCAGCACGGGCAACGCCGCCAGCAGCGCCGACAGCACGTGTTGTTGACCATCCATCTGGGTGTACCCGCGGTAGAACCATGCGCCCGCCTGCAGGGCCGGCTCGGCTGCAACCGAAGCCTCTTCCGGTGAGACCTGACGTTGAACCATGAACCCGGCGGTGCACACCAACCGTTCCTCGATCTGCGCGGTCAAATCTGCCAATCGAGGCTCCCGCAGGCTGAGCCGATGAAGGGCGCCTATGCCCTCCCCTGCGGTACCGACCCCTGCAGGTGGCCCCGGGTACCAGCGGAGCCACAGGTTGAGCCCGGTCCCGCGCCGCTGCGCCTCGAATCGCAGCCTGATCCCAAAGTATCCGGCGAGTCGCCTGGCATATGCGATCCGACCATCCGTGAGCAGTTCCGAGTCGAGATCACTCACCGTATATGCAGCCCAGTGATCCGGCAGGCTGGTCAGGTAGCCCTCCGCCAGATTGCGGTCGTTGCCCATGTAGTCGACCGTGAGTGACGCCGCTTCACCAAAACCCTCTCCGGGAAACTCCCGATCCAATAGGGCTAACGCCCACGCCGCTTCGCCGGTGGCAAAGGGTCCGAACACCGGGCGCGGCTGCTGATCCGAGCCGTCCCAGGATGCAAACACACTGCCGTCCAACTGTTGTTGCATCATCAAGAACCGACCCATGGCCCGCATCAACTGATCGTGCACCGGGTCCCCCGTCGCCGCCCGCCGCAGCGCCAAGGCTGCCAGCAGCAGCCCGTTGGCTCCGACCTCAATGTTGCGGCCCGGCTGCCACGCCATCCAGTCATCATGTTCGACAATGCTGGTGAGTGAATGAGCCAGCCCCTGATCCGCCGCAGCCAAGACCGCCCGATCTCCAGATATTGCGAAGGCCTGGTACAGCGACATGGTGACACCGCCGTGCCGCGCGTTGTTGTAGCTCGTGTTTATCCGATCTTGGTCCCGGTGATACCCGTAGGTGTAGGTGCCGTCGTCGGCCATGCCCCCGATGAGCCACCCCAATGTCGCATCGATCGAGTCGGACACATTTGCCGCGGTCACCGCCGGGCACACCTCGGCAGGAACCACTCCGACGCGAACGACGGCAGCTCCGACGATCAGAACCGCCAAGTGAAGCGCGACCCGGCGCCTCATTGCGGAAGCGGCTTGCAGCTTGCAGATTGCAGCATGCAGTAAGAAGCGGGACTCACAACCATGGGGACGATTCCAGCAGGTGTGACCACCGGGCGTGGCATCATCGGAGGATGACCGATCAACTCGACGTATTGCTGCTGCTGGCGCTACCGGCGTCCGGCAAGTCCGAGGTTCGGCGGTATCTGGATCAACTGGACCCGGAGTCGGCGCGTCGCGACATGGGGCTCGGCCCAACGACCCAACTCGACGATTACCCCTACGTCCATCTGATGCGCCGGATCTCGCAGGAACTCCAGGCGATGGGCGAGGATCCGGTGTTTTTTGCATCGGACGACGCGCCCTGGCAAGAACCACTCGATTGGCTGACCCTCATCCACCTCATCAACGCTGATTTCACCCAGATGGAAAACGGCGGCGGCGCCACCCCGAATCCTTCAGGCCTGCTGAACAGGTTCGACGGCGCCCGAGGCTTGGCCGGGGCAACCGTACCTTTTGGCGCCCTCAGTCCACGGGTTCGCGCTGCCCTCGAAGCCGGTATCGCCTCCGATGTTGCCGACCTTGCTCCGGTAGCGCCGGCAGATCCCGACTCGACGATCGTCATCGAGTTCGCCCGGGGTGGGCCGCTGGAGGCCGGGCTGCCTCTTCCCCACCCGT
>JAZGCP010000272.1:0-2279 GCA_036477035.1 Acidimicrobiia bacterium
TGGGACGAAAGGCACTCGCCGATCTGCTGGAGGCCGCAGGTCTTTCCGACAACGACGATGTGGTGGAGGTGATCGCGGCTGCGCTGGCCGAACGCACTGCCAAGGAGGCGGAAGTCCACCTCATCGAGAAGAGGCTCGAGGGCCTCGAGCAGCTCGATGGAGACGAGGCCGAGTTGATCTCGACGAGTGACCTTCTGCGCACGGTCCACGGCGACCTGTCTCCATCGAAGTTTCTGGAGTTTGTGCTCGACGAGCGCCGGCGTGCGCTCGGTGCCCTCGCTTCCGAGCACCTGGAGGTCCTCACGGCCGGGCGTTACCGGTTCGATGATTCGGGGGATTTCCTCATCGTCGATCTCACTGCAGCCGATGCCATCCGTTCCCCGGATTCGCTCAGCGGCGGGGAGATGTTTCTCGCTTCGCTGGCTCTGGCACTCTCATTGGCCGAGATTGTGGCGCGCGAGGGAGGAAGGCTCGATGCGTTCTTCCTGGACGAAGGCTTTGGCAGTCTCGACCCCGAGCATCTCGATCTGGCAATGGATGGAATCGAGCGGCTCATCACAACGGGTCCGCAGCGGCTGGTCGTTGTCGTGAGCCACGTGCCCGCGTTGCGGGAGCGGATCGAGGATCTGGTGGTGCTCGATCGCGATCCGATCACCGGAGACTCGATCATTGTTTCCGGCGCCTCGCCGGCGTGACCGGCCCACTGGCAGGCATCGAAGTGGTCGAGGTCGCCTCGATCGGTCCGGGTCCGTTTTGTGCCATGGTTCTCGCCGACCTGGGTGCCGATGTGACTCGGATCGAGCGAACCACGACGGCAGCCCCTGAGTCCGATCCTCCCCCCGACCCGTTGCAGCGAGGTCGTAGCACTTCCCTGGCTCTAGATCTCAAGGCTCCGGAGGGTTTGGAGGTGTTTCTCGACCTGGTCGAGTCGGCCGATGTGCTCATAGAAGGCTTCCGGCCGGGAGTGATGGAGCGGCTGGGGGCGGGGCCGCAAGAATGCCTGACCCTGAATCCTCGCTTGATCTACGGACGAATGACCGGATGGGGTCAGGAGGGTCAGCGCGCCGTATCGGCCGGCCACGACATCGACTACTTGGCCGTCGCCGGGGTGCTCCATCCGATCGGCAGCGCAGATCGACCTCCGCCCGTACCTCTCAACCTCATTGCCGACTTCGGGGGCGGCGGGATGTTGCTGGCTCTAGGTATCTGCGCCGCCCTCGTCGGACGAACCTCCGGTTCCCCGGGACAAGTCATCGATGCGGCCATGGTGGACGGCGCCTCACTGCTGGCGGCGATGTTTCACGGCATGAGAACGACCGGCACGTGGACCGACGAACGTGAGGCAAACCTGTTGGACGGTGGCGCCCCCTTTTACAGGTGTTACGAGACGGCAGACGGGAGGTTCGTGGCGGTCGGGGCGATCGAGCCGCAGTTCTTTGCAGCTCTGCTGGAGGGTCTCGAGATAGACCCGGAGACCCTCGGCAGTCAGTACGACCGGGGGACGTGGCCCGCGACCAGGGATCGGTTTGCCGCGGTGTTCGGTGGTCGCACTCGAGACGAGTGGAACCGGATCTTTGCCGGCACCGACGCCTGCGTCGCTCCAATCAACGACATGGGGGAGGCGACTGTGGACCCGCACATGGCCGAACGGGGGTCTTTTATCGAGGTTGCCGGCGTCGTCCAGCCGGCTCCGGCGCCTCGATTCTCAGTCACAGAACTGGACAAGCCTTCGGCCCCACGTCCCCCGGGCGCCGACACCGAGCGAGCGCTGGTCGATCTCGGCTACTCGAGCGACAGAATCGCAGAGCTACGTCGACTCGGGGTGATCGCCTAAGAGGGCGCGCCGTAGAGCACAGTGCCGCCTTTGGGCGGCACGGCCATGCGGAGGCGGCTCGGGGCCGGATAGGACCCGAACGCCGGAGCTAGATAAGGCGCGGACTCGGCGACCTGGGGCTGGGGCCCCGGGTCGCACAGCGATGAGCCGTAGAACACAGCGCCGCACGGAGGGCGGCACCGACGTGCGGAGACGTTCGAGGCCGGGTAGGACTCGAACGTCGGAGCCAGATGCGAAGAGCCATGGGCATGGCGTTAGAGCGTCCGCCTATTTGCGGACGCTCTAAGGCGTGTTCGGATAGACACCCGCTCCAGACTCAACTGCGAAAGGCCCACCACGAGACGGCCCCGCCGGCTACACCAAGGAGTATCAGAAACATCACGTAGCCTGGCAGTGTCGAGCACCCGGTGGTGCATCTTGTCTCTATCCCGGCGACCAGAGGCTC
>JAZGCP010000273.1:0-2269 GCA_036477035.1 Acidimicrobiia bacterium
AGCCGGCGCTTGTGCTAACCGTGGCACTGGCCGTAGGCGCGGTTGCCCTAGGGGACATGTCCCCTATTTCAGGGGCGGCGCTATCGGGCATGGTGTCTCCATGACAGATGGACGAGCCGAGGCTCAGACGGACAAGGAGATGCTCTCATGCGTTCGGTAATCACAGGATGGTGGTCGTGGCTTGTCGCAATTTGGGCTCTTGCTCTTCTCGCCATCTCTGCAATTGCGTTATTTGGAGATGACAGTGATGAGGGTGTGGCCCATAGGGTCGCCTTTACCCTCATCTTTCTTGGGTTTGCTGCCGCCACTGCGGCTGCGCTAGTTGTTCGGCGCAAAGCACCGAGGCTGGCGGCTTGGCTTCTTGTTGTCGGGGTTGGTCTGCCCGGTCTGCCGGGCTTCTCCGTCTGGATGTTTATCCCTACCGCAATCGCCCTGGTCATCATCGTGGGCGGCGTCAACACCGGTGAGATCAGTTTCAGGCGACCCGAGCCAGCGGGCGCGGCGTAGGGCGAACTGTTGACGGACGGAGTGCTTCAGCACTGCGGACCTCTCCAGAGGGGGTTTACCTAATCAACGCCGGCTGGCACGACCGTCCCCACACAGTCGCCGAATCCGATCCTCGGCAGTCCTTCACGTTCGCACCAGCCACGCAAAGTCACGGTGTCGCCGTCTTCGAGATAGGTCCGCTGCGATCCGTCGCTCAGGTCGATCGGGTCACGTCCACCCCACGTCAGTTCGATGAGGCTCCCGTAGGTTCCGGGCTCCGATCCCGAGACGGTTCCCGAGGCGTATAGGTCGCCCGGACGTATCCGGGTTCCATTGACGGTTGCATGAGCCAATTGCTGAGCCATCGTCCAGTACATGCGATCGAACGAGGTGCGCGAGATCACATCAGGAGTATCCATCGATGCTGAGGCCAGCCCGACTTCGAGTTGCACCTCGACCCCCCAGTCGCCATCGGTCCGCAAATAGGGCAGCGGTTCCGGAACCTGGGTGGGCCCGGGAACCATGTACGGGTCCAACGCCTCCAGCGGCACCACCCACGGCGACACGGTGGTCGCAAACGATTTACCGAGGAACGGTCCAAGCGGGACGTACTCCCAGCGTTGAATGTCGCGAGCACTCCAATCATTGACCAGCACCATGCCGAAGATGTGGTCGCCGGCGTCATCGACATCGATCGGAACCCCGAGCGCATTCCCGGGTCCGGTGACGAAGCCCACCTCCAACTCGATATCGAGCGCATTGGTCGGACCCTCCACCGGCGGTCCGTCGGACGGCTTGGTCTGGCCGTACGGTCGCCGGATGTCGGTCCCGCTGGCGACGACGGTGCTGGCCCGACCGTGATAACCCACCGGGAGATAGCGCCAGTTGGGCAGCAGCGGCTCGGAGTCGGGACGGAACATCCGGCCGAGGTTGGTGGCGTGCTCGATCGACGAGTAGAAGTCGACGTAGTCACCGGGTGTGAACGGGAGGTGCAGCTCTACCTCCGACCGGCGGTGCAGTGCATCGAAACCGGCGTCTTGGACCTCCGTGGATCCTTCCGCCAACAGCTCGGTGATCCGCCCCCGCGTCTCGTGCCACGCCGAACGGCCCAGTGCCAGGAATCCGTTGAGATCGACGTCCTGGAGTGCTGCGCCGTACGGAAGCAGCCCCCCATCGGCCACCTCATACAAGTCGAGGACGTGGTCGCCGATCGCCACACCGATACGGTGGCCCTTGCCCGAATCGAAGACACCGTACGGAAGATTGTCGAGCGGAAAATCACTCCCGTTGGGGACGTCGACCCAGGAGGCCGTCATAGCGGCAGGACCCCGAGAGTCGTCAGATCTTCGACCGGCTCCGCAAAGGAACAGGAGCCGTAGCCGATCAAGACGTTGGAGCGCATCTCTGCAAGCGCAGTCGAACCGACAATCTGGTCACGCCAGCCGACTCCGCTGCGGTCGATCGAGAAGGCCGCCGGATCTTCATCGGCGAGAATCGCGCCGAGCGTCGCAACATCGAGCCCCTGCGACGCCAGCGCGGCCGCGGTGAGCACATTTACGAATCCATGGTGAATGAACCCGGTCTTGGCATCGGTGTGATGGAAGGGATGATGGAGTCCGGCCGTCGCCTTTATCGGCAGGCTTCTTTCGACCGCCGCCGCGATGAAGCGGGCAACCTCACCCGCATCCGGAAAGAGAGGTGCCTCCAAGCCACCGCAGCGGACCTTCACACCAAGAGCACGGCTGGTGTCCTCCCGCAGCGCGGCGAGCGTGTCGAAGGCTTC
>JAZGCP010000274.1:0-5979 GCA_036477035.1 Acidimicrobiia bacterium
CAATGTGATCTGTCGCAACTGGTGGCGGGCGATTGGTGACTTACCATCTAGGCATGATTCCGGTTCGGCTCGAAAGACTCCTCGGCACCGATGGTGTACCGATGCTGGTTGCCCGCGCTTTTGCCGATGCCGGCCACGAGGCGTTTCTCGTCGGTGGGAGTGTGCGCGATGCTCTCTTGGATCGCGAGCGGCCCACGCCCGAATACGACTTCACCACCGCTGCTTCCCCGGACCAGATCGAAATGGTGTTGGAGGAGATCGGCCGTGCCGTGGTCACGATCGGCAAGGAGTTCGGAACGATCGGGTGCCTTGTCGACGATATCCCGGTGGAGGTGACCACCTTCCGCAGTGAGATTTATCGCGACGACAGTCGTAATCCCGAGGTGTCGTTCTCTTCCAGCCTCGATGAAGATCTGTCTCGCCGCGACTTCACGGTCAACTCTATGGCTTTGCGGCTGCTTCCCGAGCCGGAGATCATCGATCCTCACGGCGGACTCATCGATCTCGGAGAGAGCATGCTGCGGACGCCGCTCGACCCGGAGATATCTTTCGGCGATGACCCGCTGCGGATGTTGCGGCTGTTTCGTTTTGCCTCCACTCTCGGCTTTAGACCGGATCCGCCGGCGTTGGCGGCTGCGACGTCCTTGAGCGGCCGTTTATCGATAATCAGTGCCGAGCGGATCCGCGATGAGTTGGATCGACTGCTGGTAGGAGAGGGGGCGGCGGCGGCGCTGGAGGGCATCGTGGTGACCGGACTGGCCGACGTCTTCCTTCCCGAGCTGCCCGGATTGGCGGTGGAGCAGGATCCGGTTCATCAGCACAAGGACGTGCTCGCCCATACCTTTGCGGTTGTGGCCCAATGTTCGCCCGATCGGATCACTCGTCTGGCCGCTCTGTTCCACGATGTCGGTAAGCCGGCGACCCGCGAGTTCGGCGATGGGGGCGTCTCCTTCCATCATCACGAGGTGGTCGGATCCCGGATGGCCAAGGCGAGGATGCGCCAGCTCAGATACTCGAAGGATGACGTGGCAGACGTATCGCGTCTGGTCTACCTCCACATGAGACCCCATACCTTCAAGATGGGCTGGACCGACCGAGCAGTCAGGCGGTATGTGAGAGACGCCGGTGACCTCCTGCAGCGTCTCAACGACCTGGTGCGCAGCGATGTCACGACCCGCAACGAGAAGAGGGCACGCCAGATCAGCCGACGCATCGACGAACTGGAGGAGCGTATCACCGAGCTCCGTAAGAGTGAAGAACTCGACGCCATTCGCCCGCCGATCGATGGGAATCGCGTCATGGAGCTCCTGGACATGCCGCCCGGCCCCAAGGTCGGCGAGGCAATGAACTTCCTGCTCGAACACCGCCTCGATCATGGCCCATACAGTGAAGCGGAGGCGGAAGAGTTGCTGCAGGAGTGGGCTGAGCGTAACCAGTAGCCAGTACCAGGCTTTGTCTCGCATGAGGCTGGTGACGTATGCACCGGCTTCTCGTCATCGTGCCGTCGAGTAATCCGTAGTCCGTTGCCCGTTCTCCCGACGAACCTCCGTTGATTGCTCTCGCATTCGTACATGAAGTTGTCAGGTCAGTGTCGCCACGTTCACGGACAACGGACGGCTCGATGGATCGATCGAACGAAACGGGTAGGCGCGTTCGGTGGCGCCGTGGCCACCACATCTGGCACGGATCCCTCCCGGCGACTCCCCGTCGTGATGCTCTCGCTTTCGTCCATGAAGGCGTCGGGTCAGTGTCGCCATGGTCACGGATTACGGAAAACTCGACGGTGCGATCGGACGGTGCGGATAGGCGCGTCGGGTGGCGTCGTGGCTGCCACATCCGGAACGGATCCGTCCCAACGGATCATCTACAACTATGGGCTATTACCGTTCCCCGCAATCTCAGGGAGCCAATGCATGAATCGAGTCGTACTCGCCTACTCGGGAGGACTCGACACCTCGATCATCCTCAAGTGGATCAAGGACGAATACAACGCCGAGGTCATCGCCTACACCGCCGACGTCGGGCAGGGAGAAGAAGTCGAGAAAGCCCGTCTGAAGGCGCTCGAGACCGGAGCGGTCGATGCGATTGCCGAGGATCTCACCGCCGAATTCGTGGCCGACTACGTCTTCCCGGCGCTGCGGGCGAATGCGATCTACGAGGGGTACTACCTGCTCGGAACTTCATTGGCCCGTCCCGTCATCTCGAAGGGCCTGGTGCGTGTCGCCGAGGAGTCGGGAGCCGATGCCATCGCACATGGCGCCACCGGTAAGGGCAACGATCAGGTTCGATTCGAACTCTCGGCCTATGCGCTCAAGCCGGACATCAAAGTGATTGCTCCTTGGCGGGAGTGGAATCTGAAGGGTCGAGCCGATCTGGTCGCCTATGCCGAGACCCACGGCATCGAAGTCCCGGTTACGCCGGAGTCGCCCTATTCGATGGACGCCAACCTCCTGCATGTTTCGTACGAGGGTGGTGTGCTCGAAGACCCCTGGGCCCCGCCACCGGCCGGCATGTTCCTGAGGACAACCGACCCGGAGAAGGCCCCGGACGAACCCCAACTGGTGACGGTGACGTTCGAGCAGGGGAATCCGGTGGCGATCGACGGCGTACAACTCGACCCGGTGGCATTACTCACCCTGGCCAATCAGCTGGCCGGTTCTCACGGCGTCGGCCGCGTCGACCTGGTGGAGAATCGCTTTATCGGTATGAAGAGTCGTGGCGTCTATGAGACGCCCGGGGGAACGCTGCTCTATCACGCTCATCGGGCCGTCGAGTCGATCACCTTGGATCGCGAGGTCCAACACCTACGCGATGAGTTGGTGCCGCGCTACGCCGAGATGGTCTACAACGGGTTCTGGTTCTCACCCGAGCGCGAGGCACTGCAGGCGTTCATGGATGACGTACAAGTGCGGGTCAACGGAGAAGCCAGGATGAAGCTCTACAAAGGGGCGGTGACGGTAGATGGTCGTCGCAGCGACGGACATGCGCTGTACGACCGGGCCACCGTCACGTTCGAGGCCGACGACGTATACGACCAGGCCGATGCCGCCGGCTTCATCCGCCTGCAGGCGCTTCGGCTACGGATGCTGGCCGAGAAGCGTCTCGGGGAGGGCGAGTGACACTCTGGGGAGGACGCTTCGATGACGCGCTCGACGAATCGGTGTGGGCTTTTACCGCATCGCCGACGGATCGTCGCTTGCTGGCAGTCGACGTGGCCGGGTCGGTGGCTCACGTGACCGCATTGGGCTCTGCAGGAATACTTCCACCCGAAGAGGTGATCGAGATCGTGACCGGTCTCGAATCGATTGCGGCTGAGGTAGCGGCAGGCGGGTTCGAGTTTGCCGAGACGGATGAGGATGTTCACACCGCGGTGGAACGACGCCTTACCGAACTGGTGGGTCCAATTGGCGGCAAATTGCACACCGGCCGATCGCGCAACGATCAGATCGCACTAGATCTCCGGTTGTACCTGGTCGATTCGGTCGCTCGGCTCGATGCCGGCATCGCGCTACTCATGGGTGCGCTGGTCGATATCGCCGAGCAGTCGGGAGAAGTGATCGTCCCGTCTTATACCCACCTGCAACACGCTCAAGCGGTTCCGTTCGCTCACCACCTGCTGGCTCACGCCTGGGCGTTATCGCGTGACCGCGGGCGATTCCATGATCTGCTCGGGCGACTGAAGGTGTCGCCGCTCGGGGCCGGAGCAGGAGGAGGATCGCGCTTGCCGCTCGATCCGGTGGCTTCTGCCGCCCATCTCGGGTTCGATGCCGTCTTCGCCAATTCACTCGATGCGGTGTCGTCGCGGGACCAAGCAACCGAATACGCGTGGTGTTGCACCCAGACCTTCGTCGATCTGTCCCGTCTGGCCGAGGAAGTGGTGCTGTGGTCGTCGGCGGAGTTCTCATGGATGACGCTGGCCGACCGGCATTCCACCGGTTCTTCGGCCCTTCCTCACAAGAAGAACCCCGATCCGGCAGAGTTGACGCGGGGCAAGGCCGGATCGGCGATCGGTCGGCTCACCGGGCTACTTTCGATGATGAAGTCCCTCCCTCTGTCGTATAACCGCGACATGCAGGAGGACAAGGAGAACCTGTTCGTTCTCGGCGACGACCTCGAGGGCGCTCTGGTGGCAATGGCCGGCTCGATCGCCGGCGCCACCTATCACCCCGGTCCGCCTTCGGGCAACGTCACCGCGCTGGATCTTGCCGAGGTACTGGTCGAGCGCGGTGTCCCGTTCCGTGAGGCTCACGAAGCCGTCGGCCGTCTGGTGGCGTCGCGCAGTTCCGCCGGTGACACACTCGAAGGAGCCGGGTTCGATGAGTTGGCTGCGGTCCATGATGCGTTCCAACCCGGAGACGAATCACTGGCTGATCCGGCGGAATCGGTTCGGGCTCGCCGCTCGCCCGGCGGCGGGTCGTTTGAGAGTGTCAGAGGGCAGATTGCAGCGTTGCGGGACGAGTTGCGCGCCCAGACGTAAGACCGTTCCAGACCCGCTTGGTTGGGGGTCGTAGGACGCGTTCAGCGGCCCAGCGTGACAGCAGCATCGAGCCGTCCGTTTTCCGTGCTCGTCCCGACACTCTCGGACAACTTCCGGCGACAGCGGCCTCAGTAGCGCGAAGTTGCCGTCAGGATTACGGATTACGGATTACGGATTACGGATTACGGATTACGGATTACGGATTACGGAATGCGGGCTACGGATTACGGATTACGGACAACTCTTCCGCTCGCTCATCGCTGGCAATGAGGTGACGCCGCCCGAGGGTCCACGGACGGTCGGCGCATTCCAGCACCATCTGATAGACCGATATGGCCGACGAGTCGAATGCGACGGCCGCGGCCGCCATGTAGATCCGCCAGATTCGATAGGTGGTCTCGCCAACCGATTCGAGTGCGGCGGCGCGGTCCTCTTCTAGGCCGGCGAGCCAATGGCGGAGGGTGAGGGCGTACGAGCTGCGCAGCGATTCGACATCGCGCAACTCGAAACCAGCCTCCTCTGCTTCTCCGATGATCTCGTCCACCGTGACCAACTCACCGTCTGGGAACACGTAGGTGTTGACGAAGGTTGGGGTGACTCGACGAATGTGGCGGTCCCGGGTCACGATGCCGTGGTTCAGGAAGACGCCTTTGGGGTCGAGCAGCTTCTGGACGCTGGAGAAGTATGTCGCCAGTTGCCCTTTGCCGACATGCTCGAACATCCCAATCGAGGAGATGGCGTCGTATTGGCCGCTGACGTCTCGGTAGTCCCGAACTTCGAAGGTGACGAGGTCGTCGACTCCGGCTTGTCGGGCAGCTGCGGCGGCTAGTTGGGCCTGAGGTGCGCTGAGAGTTATCCCCAGGACCTCCACGCCGTAGGTCTGCGCGGCATGGATCGCCAGCGCCCCCCAACCACATCCGATATCGAGCAGGCGTTGCCCCGGCCGCAACTGCAGCTTGCGACAGATCAGATCGAGCTTGCGGCGCTGGGCCACCTCGAGTGACTCGTCGGGATCCAGGAAGACCGCGCTCGAATACACCATGGCCGGATCGAGAAACAGCCGGAAGAAATCGTTGCCGGTGTTGTAGTGGGCGGTGACCGATGTCTTGTCACGTTTCTTGCTGTGGAGCCGGCGACCCTCCTTCTGGGGCCGACCGTGGGCACTGCGCCGGTTGTCGGCGGGCAACTTGCGCAGCTGCCTGAGCAATCTGAGTGAACCCAGGCGCCCGACGTTGTTGGATTGAAGGTCGGCGGCGAACCGGAGGGCTTCGCCGATGTCGCCTTCGATGTCGACGTCGTCGAAGATGTATGCCTCGCCCCCCGTCAGATCGCTGGGTGGCAGCAGCAGGGCGCGCAGCGCACCGGGGTGATTGAGCACGATCGTGGCGGGAGCGTTGCTGGGCCCCCACACCTCCCCGTTCCAGGCTCGCATCGCGACGACGTGTCCGTCTGCCATGGAGACGAGTTTTTCGTATACCAACTTCGAGGTGGTCAGAGCGTCG
>JAZGCP010000275.1:0-5025 GCA_036477035.1 Acidimicrobiia bacterium
CGACTGATACACTGCCGCCCGCTCGGGGGTGTAGCTCAGCTCGGCAGAGCACTTGCATGGCATGCAAGGGGTCAGGGGTTCAAATCCCCTCACCTCCACAGAAATTTGCCCGGGCCGACTTCGGCGGCGCTGCCGCCGAACAGACGTGGCGAGAGGCGCCGAGCTTGGCGAGGCACGACCGAGGGTCGGTTCGAGACCGGGGAGGGCTCGAAGCGCCCCGAGCAGGATACGGTCGGCCCTCCTCCGCCATATGGGGCCCCAACCCCATGGCGGCCGTATGGATCTGTTCGAGTTCTATTGCGCCCAATGCGATTCGCTCGACTCTGAATCACCTTGTGCCCAGGGATGATCGAGCGTTCCAAGGCGAGCGTCCTGTTGGGCACCTAACTCGATGTTCGAACCCGTCGCTGCCAGCCCCGTGCCGATCCACATCGAGTCCTGTTCGCTTCAGTTCTGGCGCTTGGCTTCTATCGAGTCGGTGAGTACGTAGAACCGGAACTTCGTTCTGCCCGCTGGTCCCCGTTCAGGAGGTATTGGGTTGTCTCTGAACCATTGGAGATACGCCTCGTAGGCGTCATGATCTGCGAACTGCAGCTCTGCGATCCGGTAGAACGTCTGCGGATCATCGGCGGTGGCAGAGCCCGAACTGGTTGCGGTAATCGGACGGATCACCTTGTTGAACACCAACGACTCCACGAACGGGTTGGCGAGAAGGTCGGGAACGTGTACATCCCATAGCCACTTTTCGTACTCGTCGATGGACACACCGTCGACGATGTCGTATCCGAGGATCGCTTTCACGCCGGGAGCACTCATGGGTCATCTCTCCTTGGTTGTCGACTTGCGAGATGCGAGCGTGCGTCGGGCACCCCGCCCGATGGCCTCGTCGATCAATGATCCATCTTGCGCCACCGTGACGCCACTCCCCGCCTCTATTGCGGCATCGAGTCGTTCCACGATGTCGCGCGCCGAAGCAAGTTCCTCGTCGGTCGGCGAAAAGATCTGGTTGATGACTGGGATCTGATCGGGATGGATGGCCGTCTGACCCCCATACCCCATCCGGCGCAGCAGGTGCGATGTTTCGCGCAGGGACTCCAGGTCTCTGAAATTCGTGTGGACGGGACCGATGGGTGGATGCAGTTTGGCGGCAGCCGATGCCACCACGACTGCAATGCGGATCGGATTCAGTTCTCGTCCGTCGGGGGAGGGGTGCATTCCGAGGTCGACGGCCAGATCCACTTCTCCGAGCCCTAGGTGGGAGACGCGAGGTGCCTCGGCGATACGGGGTGCGGAGAGGATCCCTGCCGCGGTCTCTAGCAACGGAGCGATTCGCACCGCGCCGGTCTCCACTCCGCGTGAAGTCTCGAGTTTGTCGAGCTGGTTTGCGACCGACTCTACGTCTGTGGGTGAAGAGACCTTCGGTAGGTATACGCCCGTCAGGGTCGGCTGCACGACGGCTGCGAGTTCGCTGGCGAGGAGATCAGTTTGGGGGTTGAGGCGCACCCAGATGTCGGTCGAGCCTTCGTCCTGCTCTGAAAGCCAGGACGCGACGATGTCCAGAGCCTTTGCCTTCGAGGCGGGAGCCACTGCATCTTCGAGATCGATGATGAGTGCGTCGGCGCCATGTTCCGTCGACTTGGAGAGCATGTCGGACTGATCTCCGGGGACGTAGAGAAAGCTCCGGGAGCTTGCGAAGCCTGGTGGGGGAGTGGGGGCTGACACCTGCAGGTTCTCTTATTGAGCGTTGGCGCAGTCGAGCCTAGCCCTGATATATTCACAACGAAACGCTATTCCAGTGAGCGGAACAAGGATGTCTCAGAAATCTCAAGCGCTGTACGGGGTGCGGGTACTCGATGTATCGACGCTGTTCGCCGGGCCCCTTGCCGCCACCATTCTGGGTGATTTTGGCGCCGAGGTCATAAAGATCGAGCATCCCCGCGGCGATCCGGTCCGCGACCACGGCCACAGCAAGAACGGGATACCGCTGTGGTGGAAGATGTTGAGCCGCAACAAGAAGGCGATCACGCTCAACCTGTCCCAACGTGAGGGTCAGGCTCTGATGATGCGGCTGGTGGAATCCGCTGATGTGCTGATAGAGAATTTCCGACCCGGGACCCTGGAACGGTGGGATCTTGGCCCCGACCGTTTACGCCAGATCAATCCGAGACTCGTCATTGCCCGTGTGACCGGCTTCGGTCAGTTCGGCCCTTACGCCGGCCGCCCTGGGTTCGGCACGTTGGCCGAATCGATGAGCGGCTTTGCTCACATCACCGGAGATCCCGACGGACCTCCAACCCTGCCGCCATTCGGACTTGCGGATGGTATCGCCGCCCAGGCCACTGCCAACGCGGTTCTGATAGCTCTGTACCACCGGGATGCACACGGTGGATCCGGGCAAATCATCGACCTCGCCATCATCGAGCCGATTCTGACGATCCTCGGATCGCAGCCAATTGTGTACGACCAACTCGGCATCGTGCAGGTACGCACCGGCAACCGGTCGGTCAACAACGCGCCTCGCAATACCTACCGCACCGCCGACGGCAAATGGGTGGCGGTATCTACCAGCGCCCAGTCGATTGCTGAGCGGGCGATGCGTCTCGTCGGCCATCCTGAGGTGATCGAAGAGCCATGGTTTGCGTCCGGCGCGGAGCGGGCCAAACATGCAGAGGAGTTGGACGGCTATGTCGGAGGCTGGATCGCCCGGCACGACCTGAGCCAAGTGATAGAGGCATTCGAAGAGGCAGAGGCGGCCGTCGCTCCCGTCTATGACATCGAGCAGATCATGAAGGACCCCCAATATGAGGCGCTGGGATCGATTGCAACAATCGAAGACGCCGACCTGGGAAGCGTCAGGATGCAGAACGTGATGTTTCGCATGTCCGATACCCCCGGCCGCATTCGGTGGGCGGGGCGTGGTCTGGGGGAGGACAACTCGACTATCTATGGCGACGAGTTGGGCCTGACCGAGGACGAGATGGCAGAACTGACCGACAAGGGAGTTCTGTGACCGCGCCACTAGGACTGACATGGGATGCGATCGCCTCTGTCGGCGTGATCGACCTCGCCCATCCCTGGGAGCGGGGGATGCCGGTCTCGCCCAACCACCCTGCGTACCAGTTGGCCATGATGCGGCGCCATGGTGACATGGTCCGCTCCGACGGGGGCTCGGCCGCCAACGAGATGTTCGTGATGGGTGGCCACGTTGGAACCCATATCGATGCTCTCGGTCACGTCTCTCAGGACGGGTTGATGTACGGAGGACTGGATGCGTCCGCCTCGCAATCGAACCAGGGGCTGACGGCGCTGGGGATCGACACGATGGAGCCCATCGTGTGCCGTGGGGTGTTGTTGGATGTGGCGGCGATTTACGATGTAAACGCCCTTGAAGCAGGCTACGAGGTGACGGTGAACGACCTGGAGGCGGCGGAAGAGGCGGCCGGTGTGACCCCGGGCAAGGGTGACGCGGTATTGATCCGCACCGGATGGGCGACCCACTGGAGCGAGCCCGATATATTCTGTGGTCAGGCTGGCGGCGCTCCGGGACCTGGTGAAGCGGTCGGTCACTGGCTGGCCGAGCGCCAGGTCCGGGTCACCGGCGCCGAGACCATTGCCTATGAGGTGATCCGCCCCGGCGTCGGCCACGCCACGTTGCCGGTCCATCGCATCCTCCTGGTGGAGGCAGGCATTCACATCATGGAGGTGATGAATCTCACCGATCTGGCGGCGACGGGGGTCAACGAGTTCCTGTTCGTCGCCGCTCCCCTCAAACTGGTCGGTGCAACCGGGTCGCCCACCCGACCGCTCGCAATCATCGATGGCTGAGGGGCTGGTACACGCGCTGGGCGCTTTCGCCGCCACCACCCGATCGGCCGGGTTGGAGCCCCACCTCGTGCAGGACGCCACGGAGCGGGTGCTCGACTTGGTGGGGAACGCTTTGGCGGCGACCGGCGAGGACCCGAGCGCAATCACCCTTGCCGTGACGCGGGAGGCCGGGGGAGTGCCACAGGCGACGGTCTTTGGCCAAATCGAACGCCTGCCGGCCTCCAACGCCGCTCTGGTCAATGGGACCTTGGCCCATGCTCTCGACTTCGATGACACCCACCTTCCATCGGTGCTCCATCCGTCGGCCTCGATCATCCCCGCCGCCTTGGCGGTGGCTGAAGCCGAAGGCGCCTCCGGGAGCGACTTCTTGGTGGCAGTAGCGGTCGGCGACGAAATATGCGTACGGCTCGGCATGGCCGCCTACGACCCGGATCTCGGCAATTCGATCTTCTTCGAGAACGGCCTGCACGCCACATCGATCGTCGGCACGCTGGGTGCGGCAGCCGCCGTAGCCACCTTGCTGGGCCTGAGTGCCGAGCAGATAGCCCATGCCATAGGAATCGCCGCCAGCATGGGAGCGGGTCTGCTCGAAGCCAACCGCACCGGCGGTTCGGTCAAGCGAGTCCACTGCGGATGGGCGGCCCACGCCGGAGTCACCGCAGCGCTGATGGCCCGCCACGGGTTGACCGGGCCGCCAACGGTTCTGGAGGGTCGTTTCGGCTTCTTCCGTGCCTATTCGGAGGGCCGTTTCGACCAGGGAGCGATCCTCGATGGATTGGGCGAGGCCTGGGAGCTGCCGCGGATCTTCTACAAGCCGTACCCGACCAATCACTTCACCCATGCTGGAATCGACGCCGCGCTGGCGCTGCGCGCCCGTGGCTTGGATCCGGCAGAGATCGAGGCGATCGAACTGGGGGTGCCGGCTCCGGTGCTGCGCACCATTGCCGAACCGCCCGAGGACAAGGCCCGGCCGTTGACTCCCTATCACGCCAAGTTCAGCGGCCCCTTCACGGTGGCCACCGCGTTGGTGGGTGGGGGCGGCCTAGGGGTGTATTCCGACGACTTCACCGAAGAAACTCTTCGTGATCCGGAGCGTCTCCGGCTGGCCGGCATCGTGAAGTGCGTGGCCGATGAACAGGCCACCGCCATCTTCCCCTACCAGTTCCCGGCCGTGCTCACGGTGCGGCTCCGAGACGGTTC
>JAZGCP010000276.1:0-2945 GCA_036477035.1 Acidimicrobiia bacterium
ACGATAAAGCGAGTCGAGATCGTCAGTCGCGACACCGGGCGGCGCACCGTCGGCACCGACTGGGCCAATTGGGACACGGCCTATCAGCAGGCTCTCCACCAGATGTTTCGACCCCGGGCCAACTGAGCCCAAGCTAAGAATTACGCCGACCGAACGCCCGCGTATCTAGCTCCGATGTCGGCTATCCGACGAGCACGACCTCGCCGCTCGGGAACACCACGTGGCCGTGATCCACGAAGTGGTCGTAGTCGGTGCCGGTAAAGAGATCGCCGGCAAACCCGAAGGCTCCATCGCCCACCGCCTCCATCTCGAACACCGCCTGGAGGTGCGTGTCGTCGAGCCAAGTCCACTCCACCGGGGGCGGATCGAGCAGCTCGAAGCCGTTCTGGCCTTCAATGGCATACGCCTGCACGAAGACCTCGTCGCTGGTGCTGCTACCGAAGTAATCGGTCTCGAGGTCCGGACCCATCGCGTGGAATTCCGGCCAGAAGTCGATGATTCCGGTGGTCCGATCCTGGTCGAGGTCCAACGCCAGCGTGAACTGATATGACTCGCCGAGGCCGGGACGGCCTGGTTCGGCGATCTCGATGACGACGGTGAACGGGCTGGCACGGCTCATCGTGACCGTCAGGATGTCTGTCGCTGCCGGCAGGCAGGCCGGAGCCGGCTCGTTGGTCGTGCCATCGAGACAGTCGCCCACCGGATCCTGGTACACGACGTGGTCACCGGCCTGGGTGGTGGTGGTCGCCATCGTCGTGGTCGTCGTAGTTGTGGTCGAGCTGGTGGTCGAACTCGAGGTCGCGCCACTGGATGAGCTGGAAGTCGAGCCGGCGTCGATCCCGAACGGGTCCGAGGCGTCACCAGTTCGTCCGGTGCCGTCACCACACGCGGCAGCAACCAGCAACAGGGTGACGGCAATCAGCAGCACTCTCGTCTTCATCGGAAAACCCCCCTCGCATGAATCGGCAAATCACGACTCTACCGATCATCATGTGGCGCGCCAAGGGTCCGTCCGGCCGGCGCCGCAATCAGACTCGTTCTGTCGACAAGAGCCAGCCGAACCAGGCGGCAAGAAAGAACTCGTAGCCGGCGACCGTCCAAAAAGCCGGGTTGACCCGTTCATCGACGATTCCGATCACGCTCAACGTCGCCATTGCCACGGCCAGCAACGCGGCACTCCACAAGATCGGACGCTGCATCATCGACGAGGAAAAGTCGGCCGCAAACCAGAACACGACCGTAATCGCAGCAAATACGACTCCGTACCGTCGCAACCAAAAATCGATGTCGTCCCCACCGGGAGCGTCGAACAGTGACAGCATCCAGTTGGGACTGACGATGAGGATCGCCGCGTGGACCCCGGTCATGAGGGCGGTGAACCTGAGTGCCATCTTGGCGGTCATGATGCTTCCGTATTCGACGAGCTCGACGGTAGCCCACCGCGCAGGTCGCCCGACCAACCAGTCCGCTACCAGGCGTCCGGTGCCGGCTCTCGCCGGCCCGTCCCATTGAGCCAACAGCCATTGTCGCCCATTGACGATCGACGCGATACTCGACCGGTGACCCGGATCACTGCACTCCAAGGCGACATCACCACCCTGGACGTGGATGGGATAGTCAACGCCGCCAACACCTATCTGCAACATGGCGGTGGCATAGCACTGGCCATCTCTCGAGCGGGTGGGCCGATCATCCAGCAAGCATCGGACGAGTGGACCAGAGAGCACGGACCCCTGGAATCGGGAATCGCGGCCATCACTCCGGCGGGAGCCATGCCCGCCCGAATCGTCATCCACGTTGCCGGGCCAAAGTTCCGTGACGGTCAGGACAACGAGGCGATGCTTCGTAGCGCAGTTGCGGCGGCGCTCGACGCGGCATCCGAACGTTCGTGCCGGAGCTTGGCGCTCCCGGCAATCTCGGCGGGTATCTACGGATATCCGCTCGACGAGGCGACAAAGGTGATCGTCTCCACCACCGAGACTTGGTGCGAACAGAACCCGGAAGCTCTCGACGAGGTGCTGCTCGTGGGATTCAACGCCGCGGTGACCGAAGCGTTTCGAACCGCCCTCGGCTGATCGCTACGCAGCCGATTCCGGCGGAGATCGCTCCGATGCCGGGGTTACGCCGAAAGATGCTGAGCAAGGTGTCACCCCGCTAGGACGTCCTACCTCCAAGCGGTTCAACCAGGACTCAAGTTCTTGCCCACACGAACCGTGGGCTTGTGATGGACTGGTTCGGGAAGCCGTGGTCCCGTTCTACCCTGTCGCCCGCACATGAGAACTCCGCCCGCCATCGCACTCACCGCCCTGCTGGTCGTCACCGCTGCGTGCTCCGACTCCGGGTCGGCCGACACGACGGCAGCCACCACTACGTCGTCCAGCACGACGACGACCACCACGATGTTGATCTCGACTACCAGGGCGTCCTCCACCACCTCGGAAGCGACGACCACCACGACGGAGCCCGAAGAGACGACCACGACCTCGGAAGGTCCCGAAGAGACGTCGACCACAACCACCACTCGCGTCGAAGCGACTACGACCACGACGACCGAACCCCCGGCCGATGCCGATCCGAACTTGATCCCATGGGCCGGGCTGTTCCGCCAGCCGACCGCGTTCAACGGGTTCCTCGACTTCCAATCCACCGGTGTCATACGCGCCGGGACCAGCATTGACAGTTTCAATATCACCGGAAGCTGGGATTACGACAACGAAGAGGATGAGTTCATCTTCTTCGACTTCGACTTCGGTGGTGGATGTGCCGGGGCCGAGGGGCGATATGCGAGAGAAAACGCTGCCGGTGGCGGTCGCAGGATCCTCCTGGTCGAGGACACATGCCAAGACCGGGTCGACTTCATCACCCAGCCCGGCTCGACCTGCCAGTGCTTCCTCTACAACCGGGTGGAGATAGCGGAATAAGTCTCCAGTCTCCAGTCTCCAGTC
>JAZGCP010000277.1:0-9564 GCA_036477035.1 Acidimicrobiia bacterium
TTGCGGCCGACCCAATGCAGCGTTCTGCAGTCGAACGGCTCTTTACCGCAAAGGGCCGTCCCGCGATCAAGCCCATTCCGATCCTGGCGGCGAGCATCGGAGACGTGCGGCGGTTTGCCGTGATGGACGATCATGTCGCTGCGATTGCTGGTCGGCATTGGCCCGGCGGTCTCACCCTGATCCTGCTCCGCGCCCCCGCCATGCCGGACTGGGTAGGTGATCCAGGTCGCAACACCGTGGGAGTGCGAATCCCGGATCATCCGGTGGCGCGGGAGATCCTTACGGCAGCGGGACCGTTGGCCGTCACCAGTGCCAACCGTTCGGCTGAAGAGCCGGCGCTCGACTCCGCCGGTGCGATCGAAACACTGGGCGACTCCATCGCGGTGTATATCCCGGGAGTGGCGAGCGGCGGCGAGGCCTCGACCATCGTTGACCTGTCCGGTAGTGAACCGAGAATCCTGCGTCAGGGATCCGTGGAGTGGATGGTGCCGTGAGTAGGCAGAGAGGCCATCGGGACCCTTGCTGTGCCAGAACACCGCGCCATCCGGGAGCGGTGCTCAGGTGGTGTTTCTACTCGCCCCGGGTCTGGCAATAGTGGTGGCGCTGCTGTTGCCGGCTGGTGGTGTTGCGATCATCGACTCGGTGTCCGACGTCGGCTCGCCGCCTGAGGCCGGCCACTACTCTGACGTCGCTCCCATGAAGGAATACATGCACCTCGACGCGTCGTTGTCGGATGTCGATCCTGCCGTTGCCTCGCTGATTGCTCGCGACGTCGAACGACAACGATCGTTCGTGCACCTCATCGCATCGGAGAATTTCGTTTCCCGCGCGGTAATGGAGGCTTCGGGTTCGGTCCTCACCAACAAGTACTCCGAGGGTTACCCCGGAAAGAGGTACTACGAGGGGTGCGAGATCGTGGACGAGGTCGAGAATCTGGCTCGGGATCGTGCCAAGGGTCTCTTTGGGGCCGAATACGTGAACGTGCAGCCGCACAGCGGGGCGCAGGCCAACATGGGCGTCTACTTCGGCCTGCTCGAAGCCGGCGACAAGATCCTCGGCATGAGTCTCGATCAAGGAGGTCATCTCACCCACGGCTCACACGTGAACTTCTCCGGAATTCTCTATGACTTTGCGGCTTACGGCGTCGATCCGGAGACGGAAACGATCGACATGGATGAGGTTCGTCGGGTCGCCCACGCCGAGCGTCCCAAGATGATTGTCGCCGGATACTCCGCTTATTCGCGGTTCATCGACTGGGCGGCATTCAGGGAGATCGCAGACGAAGTCGATGCGCTGCTCATGGTCGATGCGGCACACATCATTGGGCTCATCGCCGGCGGTGCTCATCCCAACCCCACACCTCACGCCCACGTTGTGACTGCGACGACGCATAAGGCGATGCGAGGGGCCCGCGGCGGGCTGATCATGGCGAAAGAGGAGTTCGGAGCGGCTCTCGACAAGGGGGTCTTTCCCAATGCGCAGGGCGGTCCCCTCAACAATCACATCGCGGGGAAGGCGGTGTGCTTCGCCGAGGCCGCTACGGCGGAGTACCGGGCTTACACCGAGCAGATCGTGTCGAATGCCAGTGCAATGGCCCGGGCGGTCATGGGCGAAGGTGTACGGGTCGTCTCCGGCGGCACCGATAACCATCTCTTTCTCATGGATCTCCGCTCGATCGACGACGACCTCACCGGGCGTGATGCCGCCCGCACCCTCTACTCCGTGGGGGTGACGATCAACTTCAACACGATCCCGTTCGACCCGCGGCCGCCGTACCGCGCCAGCGGACTCAGGGTCGGCCTCCCCGCCGCAACGACCTGCGGCATGGGGGAGCCTGAGGTAGAAGAGATCGGCCGGCTCTTGGTCCGGGCTCTGCAGAACCGCCAGAACGAAACCATCCTGGATGAAGTGCTTGGGAGACTCCGAACCATCGCCACCGAGTTTCCGCCGTATCCGTCGAGTTTTCCCGGGCATGTCTGATGGCGGTTTGCTCTGATTCGCCAAGACCGATACATTGTGAAGAGAATCACAAGCTGTTCTGGAGGGGGCTCCCGCGGTGAGCAAATACCATGAGGAGATTGGGCGGCAGGTCGCCGCCGGCGTCGATTCCGCCAGCTTCTTCGCAACCATCATGTCCGGTTTCGCGCTCGGCGCGTTGACCGACTGGTGGCTCGGCACCAAGCCGGTATTCATCGTGATCGGGATCATTGCCGGATCGATCATCGGGTTCTGGAGGATGTGGACGATCGCCGGTCGTGATTCCGATGATTGAGCGACTCCCGGTCAAAGACGTCGAGGCCATTCTCGCCCTCCACACCGTCAAGCGTGGACTGGTGGTCGGGCCGCTCGCCATTGCCGTCGCCTGGGGCTTGCGAGGGGCGAGTGGTGCCGTCGGAGCCGCCATCGGCGTGGCAGTA
Source organism: Acidimicrobiia bacterium (assembly GCA_036477035.1). Classification (GTDB taxonomy): domain Bacteria; phylum Actinomycetota; class Acidimicrobiia; order Spongiisociales; family UBA11373; genus JACZWZ01. The sequence continues at coordinate 2,418 of JAZGCP010000277.1, forward strand.
ATCGTGCTCAACCTGCTCGCCTCGGGTGCTCTCCTGTCGACGGCGGCGCGCATCTCACTAGGTGCCTATCATGCCGCAGCGCTGTTCGGTTTCGTGCTGCGGCTACTCACCATCACGGTGTCGATGCTTCTTGTTGCGCGCTTCTTTGAGATCGACCGAATGGCGTTTGGTGTGGCGGCGATCGTGACCTATCTGGTGTTGTTGACGCTCGAGGCCGTTGCCATCGCCCGTGGAAACGAGAGGGAGTTGGAGTGGACGTCCTGATTCTCGCCAGCGAGAGCTGCGACCCGGCGACGGAGATCATTTGTGCGCCGGAGAACGTCATCGAGCTGTTCGAATTCTCTGTGCCCCTGTTCTCGATAGGCCCGCTCGATTTCACCAGGACCGTGGTCCTGACCTTCCTCGCCATGTTCATCGTTATCGGGCTGTTGTATATGGGGTTCCGCGAGAGGCGTGTGGTGCCGACGAAGTTCGGTGTTGCGATGGAGTCGGTCGTCTCGTTCGTGCGGGACGACTTGGCCAAGGGCACGATCGGGCCCGATGGGGCGCGCTATGCGCCCTACCTGTTGTCGATCTTCATGTTCATCCTGGTGGCCAACCTCTTCGAGCTGACACCGGGCATCAACTTCCCTCTCACCTCGCGAATGGCCATTCCGTTGATGCTGGCAATCTTCACCTGGCTGATCTTCGTAATCGTCGGATTCTCCAAGAATGGCCTGCACTACCTCTTCGACATCGTTTGGCCCAAAAGCGTCCCGCTGGCTCTCCGCTGGCTGGTCGGGCTCATCGAGCTGGTGTCGGTGTTTGTACTCAGGCCGCTCACGCTCGCGGTGCGACTCTTCGCCAATCTGGTCGCCGGACACCTGATGCTGACCCTGCTGCTCGGCTCCGGGTGGATCTTTTTCGCAGCCGTGGGCGACATCGGGGCGCGGTCGATCATCGGGATCCCGTGGTTCCTTTTCGGCCTCGGGATCTTTGTTTTCGAATTCGTCGTGGCAGTGCTGCAGGCGTATATTTTCACGCTGCTGTCGGCGGTGTACATCCAAACGTCGGTCCAACCGGAGCACTAAGAAGGAGAAACCCAATGGAAGAGATCAAGGGAGCCATAGCCCTAATTGGGTATGGCCTCGCTGCGATCGGACCCGGTATCGGGATCGGGATCGTGGTCGGCAACGCCATCCAGGCGATGGCCCGTCAGCCCGAAGCCGCAAATATGGCGCGCACGACGATGTTCCTGGGCATCGCGTTCACCGAGGCATTGGCCCTGATCGGGTTCGTGCTGTTCTTCATCGCCTAGGGAGTAGGAAATCATGATCCAATTCCTGGCGCCATTGGTCATCCTGGCCGGAGAGGCCGTAGTCGAGGAGAGCGGTGGGATAGATCTGCTGCTGCCGGACACCTCGGAGTTGATCGCGGGATTCATCGCCTTTTCGATCATCTTCGTGTTCGTATGGAAGTGGGTGCTTCCTGCGGCGGATCAGGCACTAGCCGCTCGTCAGGAAGCCATCACCGGGAAGCTGACACAGGCGGAGGGCGCCAAGCAGGAAGCCGAGAGCCTGCTCAACGATTACAAGGAGCAATTGGCGCGGGCCAAGGGCGAGGCGAATGAGATCGTGGACGATGCTCGCCAGATGGCCGATGCTCTGAGGACCGATTTGGTCGGCAAGGCCGAAGCCGAAGCGGAGTCGATCCGCGGCAAGGCCCGAGAAGACGCGGCAGCAGAAAAGGAACGTGCTGCCGGTCAGATCCGGGACGAGGTCGCTTCACTCTCGCTGGAATTGGCTCAGAAGGTCGTCGCCGGCAGCGTCGATGAATCAGCACAGCGGACCTTGGTCGATAGATATATCGATGATCTGGGGAGCCTGGAGACCTGATGGCGGCCGATCAGCGGATCGACGGTTATGCCGCCGCCATCCTCGAGGTGGCCAAGGCGGAGGGAGAGCTGGCGCGGGTGGGTGACGAGCTGTTTCGCATAGCCCGTGCCTTCGAATCGTCATCCGAGCTGCGCGACGCGCTCAGCGACCCACGTCTCCCCACGGAGCTCAAGAAGGGGATCGTCGATGACCTGCTCGGGTCCAGAGCGTCGGCGCTATCGGTGAGCCTGGTGAACTTCGTCGTCAGCGTTGGGATGTCCTCCGAACTTCCCGCCATCGCCGACCGGCTCGCCGAGCGTGCCGCGGCGGAGCGAAACAAGGTGATCGCCGAGGTACGGACTGCGATAGAACTCAACGACGAGACCGTTGCTCGACTCACTGCCTCGCTGTCGCGGGCGACCGGCAAAGACGTCGAGTTGAAGGCGGTCGTCGACCCTTCGGTCGTCGGTGGCGTCGTCGCCAAGGTGGGTGACGTGGTGATCGACGGGTCTCTGTCGCACCGTATGCAAGAAATCCAGAAGACGTTGACCAGGCGCTGAGGAGCAACATGGCCGAACTGACCATAAATCCCCAGGAGATCACCGACGCTCTCCGCAAGAACCTCGAGGACTGGGAGCCGAGCCTCGAAGCAGCCACGGTTGGATACGTGGCCTCAATCGGCGATGGCGTTGCTCGGGTCGAGGGCCTGGCGGATGCGATGGCATCCGAATTGCTCGAATTCCCCGGCGGACTCCTCGGTGTGGCACTCAACCTCGACGAGGACTCGATTGGCGCAGTGGTCATGGGCGACGCCTCGCACATTCAGGAGGGCGACACCGTCCGTCAGACCGGTCGGGTGCTTTCTGTTCCGGTCGGCGACGCCTTGCTCGGGCGCGTGATCGATCCGCTGGGGAATCCGATCGACGGCAAAGGGCCGATCGACACCAAGGAATCGCGGCTGCTGGAGACGCAGGCACCGTCTGTGGTTGAGCGACAACCGGTACACGAGCCGCTCCAGACCGGGATCAAGGCCATCGACGGGATGACCCCGATTGGCCGTGGTCAGCGGCAGTTGATCATCGGAGATCGTCAGACCGGCAAGACCGCGTTGGTCGTCGACACGATCATCAACCAGAAGGGCACGGGGGTCAAGTGCATCTATGTTGCCATCGGCCAGAAATCATCGACGGTCGCTCAGGTCGTGGAGGTACTCCACAAGCACGGAGCGATGGACTACACGGTCGTCATAAACGCTCCGGCATCAGCCGCCCCGGCGCTTCAGATGTACGCCCCCTACGCCGGTTCCGCCATTGGCCAGCATTGGATGTACAAGGGCGAGCACGCCCTGGTGATCTTCGACGATCTCTCCAAACAGGCGGTGGCCTACCGTGAGATCTCGCTGTTGCTGCGACGACCGCCGGGACGAGAGGCTTTTCCTGGGGATGTCTTCTACCTCCACAGTCGGCTGCTGGAACGTTGCGCCAAGATGAGCGCCGAGCTGGGGGGCGGGTCCTTGACCGGCCTGCCGATCGTGGAGACGAAGGCCGGCGACGTTTCGGCCTACATCCCGACGAATGTGATTTCGATCACAGACGGCCAGATCTACCTCGAGACGGATCTGTTCTACTCGGGAGTGCGTCCGGCCATCAACGCCGGCATCTCGGTTTCGCGCGTCGGCGGCAACGCCCAGATCAAGGCGATGAAGAGCGTGGCCGGATCTCTGCGCCTCAATCTGGCGCAGTTCCGTGAATTGGAGGCGTTTGCCGGGTTTGGTTCCGACCTGGATGCGGCATCGCAGGCTCAGCTCCGGCGGGGACGACGGGTGGTGGAGGTCCTCAAGCAGCCTCAATACCAGCCGGTTCCTGTCGCCGAGCAGGTAGTTGCCATCTACGCGGTTACCAACGGATTGATGGACGGAGTCGATGAGTCGCGGATACTCGAGTTCGAGGCGGGTATGGCCGATTACATTCGGACCCGGCATCCCGATCTCCTCACCGGAATCGTCGAATCCGGCAAGTTGCCCGAAGGCGATGAGCTCGAGACCGCCATCACCGACTTCGCCGAGACGTTCGGGGAGTAGAGCACACCGATGGCAAGCGCCGAGCTCCGACTGATCCGCCGGAGGATCCGCAGCGTCAAATCGACGATGAAGATCACCCGCGCCATGGAGTTGATCGCGGCCTCGCGGATCGTAAGGGCGCAGCAGCGAGTCATTGCTGCTCAGCCATACACGGAGAAAATGAACGAAGTCATCCGCAATGTGGCCGCCGCCTCCGGCCGAGCCTCCCACGCGTTGCTCGAAACCCGGGAGGTCAAGACGGCCGGCATTATGGCGGTCACGTCGGATCGGGGCCTTGCAGGCGGATACAACTCGGGCATCCTGCGCATGGCCGAGGCTCGGCTGATCGAGCACAAGAAGGCCGGGATCGATACCAGGGTCTACGCCGTCGGTAAGAAGGCCGACGGCTATTTCCGGTACCGCAAGTATCAGATCGAACAGGCCTTTCTCGGCGTCACCGATCGGCCCGGGTACGGAGACGCCCGTGCCATCGCCAACGTCGTCATGAACGACTTTGCCGAGGGAACGGTCGACTCGATCGAGATCTTTACGACCAAGTACGTCTCGGCCCTGACCCAGACGCCCACCAGGTGGCCGCTCCTTCCAATCGAACCCCCGGAGGCGCCGGAGGATGCGGAGACCGAGGCCACACCGGTGGGGTACAGCTACGAACCAGATGCAGAGACGATCCTTGGCCGCCTGCTGCCGCGTTACGTCGAGGCAATGGCGTTCGGAATCTTGCTGGATGCTTCGGCGTCCGAGCACGCAGCACGGCGACGGGCCATGAAGGCGGCGACCGAGAACGCAGATGAACTTGTCCAGATCCTGTCCCGGCGAGCAAACCAAGCGCGCCAGGCCGAGATCACCACAGAGATTTCAGAAATCGTTGGGGGCGCCGAGGCGCTCACGAACGCATAAGGAGAAAGAGCCGTGAGCGACGCTTTGAGCACTGGTCGAATCGTAAAGGTGGCGGGTCCGGTAGTGGACGTGGAGTTTCCACCGAACGAGTTGCCCGAGATCAACTTCGCAGTCGAATTCGACGTGACCGTTGACGGCGTGTCATCCAAGGTGGTGGGTGAAGTCGCCCAGCACCTCGGTGATTCCCGGGTGAGAGTTGTCGCCATGAAGGCGACAGATGGTTTGGTGCGCGGGACCGAGGTCCGCAACTTTGGTGCCCCGATCTCGGTGCCGGTCGGCGATGCCACCCTCGGCCACATCTTCAACGTCCTCGGTGAGGCTCTCGACACCGAGGATGGCACGGTGGGAGCCAAGGAGTGGTGGCCGATTCACCGTCCTCCCCCGGCGTTTGAAGAGCTGGCGACCCAGAGCGAGATGTTTCATACGGGGATCAAGGTCATCGATCTGTTGGAGCCATACGTCCAGGGCGGCAAGATCGGGATGTTTGGCGGCGCCGGCGTTGGCAAGACCGTCGTGATTCAGGAGATGATCCATCGCGTTGCCACAGAGCACGGCGGTGTTTCGGTGTTTGCCGGTGTGGGCGAGCGCACCCGTGAGGGCAACGACCTATATGGCGAGATGCAGGAGTCCGGTGTCATCGACAAGGCGGCGCTGGTGTTCGGTCAGATGGACGAGCCGCCCGGAGTACGCCTCCGCGTCGGGCTGTCGGCCCTCACCATGGCCGAGTATTTCCGTGACGTTATGGGCCAGGACGTCCTGCTGTTCGTTGACAACATCTTCCGGTTTACCCAGGCGGGATCCGAGGTATCGACCCTGCTCGGCCGGATGCCGTCAGCGGTGGGGTACCAGCCAACACTGGCGGATGAGATGGGCGCCCTGCAGGAGAGAATCACGTCGGTCAAGGGCAAATCGATCACTTCGCTCCAGGCCATCTATGTGCCGGCCGACGACATCACCGACCCCGCTCCCCATACGACCTTTGCCCACCTCGATGCGACAACGGTGCTGAGCCGGCGGATTTCTGAGCTGGGCATCTATCCGGCGGTCGACCCACTCGACTCGACGTCACGCATTCTCGATCCCCGGATCGTCGGTAACGATCACTACGACACGGCCCGCGCCGTTCAGGGAATTCTGCAGCGCTACAAGGATCTGCAGGACATCATCGCCATCCTCGGTATCGATGAACTTCAGGAAGAAGACAAGCTGTTGGTCGGGCGTGCCAGGCGCATCGAGAAGTTCCTGTCGCAGCCGTTCTTTGTAGCCGAGCAGTTCACCGGCATCCCGGGCAAGACTGTCGATCTCGAAGACACGATCCGCTCGTTCAAAATGATCGTGGACGGTGAGGTCGACAACCTTCCCGAGCAGGCCTTCTACAACCAGGGGGGCATCGACGACGTGTTCGCCGCTGCCAAGGAGATGGAAGCCGCATGATTCCGGTATCCAGTATCCAGTACCCAGCCCCCAGTAAGAGGGTTGTCGGGTTCAGGCCGCAGATCGTACGCTGCACGCTGGAGGCGAGGCAGACGGCCGCCATGGGGCAGGGGCCCCATGTTGCGGAGGAGGCCGGGGATGGGGCCCCCGGCCGGGTATAAGCATGGCCAAGACGTTCAAGCTGGATGTGGTCTCTCCCGAGGCGATCGTGTGGTCGGGCGACGCCGAGATGCTCGTCACCCGCACCACCGAAGGCGAGATCGGCATCCTGGCCGACCACGAACCGACGATGGCGGCGCTTGCCACCGGTTCTACCGTGATCCATCCGGAGACGGGCGGTCCGGTGACGATTGCGCTCCACGGTGGGTTTCTGCAGATCTACCAGAACGAGGTCACGTTGCTCACCGATCGGGCCGAGATCGCAGAAGGGGACCCCGCGCAGGCCCGTGAGTTGGCACAGGCACTAGCTGAAGCAGACGACGAGGCAGGCGCGGCATAGCGTCTGCCGATCTCAGATTTCAGATCTCAGACGTCAGGAAGAAGTGCGATCCTCTGATGTCTGATGTCTGATGTCTGATGTCTGATGTCTGATGTCTGATGTCTGATGTCTGATGTCTCTTAGAACTGCTTGCCGAAAGCTTCTACCTGGGAAGCCATGCCCTTACGGAGGGTGTCGGCTACGACGCCCCAGAACATGCCTGCAAGGAGTCCCTTGGAGCGGGCGGAGAGTTTGACGGTCAGGGCCGTGGAATCTCCATCCGGTTGGAGCGTGACCGCGATGGTTGCGGCGATTTCGGATGAATCCAGGTCGAGGGTCATCTCGCCGGCCACTCGATCGGTACCGCGCCGAGCAGTCCCTTCCCACGTCTTGCCGGCGGCGCGG
>JAZGCP010000278.1:0-6604 GCA_036477035.1 Acidimicrobiia bacterium
AGCGCCGCCCGCAAGGGTGGCTCCGCCATGCGGAGGTGGCTCGGGGCCGAATAGGACCCGAACGCCGCAGCTAGATATGGAGCCAAATGCGAAGAGCCATGGGATGACGCTCTAAGTCCGCGAAAACTCGGTGATCGTCAACCCCTTTGTGGGGAGCGCACCAGCTGATACCCAGGTGTCATCACCGCTGCCAGGCGGCAGATCTAACGGTGAGGAGAGAAGGGGACGACCCTGGAACCAGTTACCCACCCGGATCTTGTCGCTCTTGGTCGCGTGCTGCGAGCCCGGATGGATCGCACACTCGACGCCGAGATGGAAGCGGCGCGGGCGGCTGCTCGGCGACGGAAATCGATACGTGATCGTCTCCTCGATGCCGAGGATCGATCTGCCACCGTCTCTATTTCGACTCTCGATGGATCGATCCGTCGCGGCGTAGTCGATGCGGTCGGGTCCGATCACGTCGAGCTGTCACACGCCGGCACCTGGTTCGCCATCGCGATCCAGCACATCAGCATCGTCGAGGAACGCCCATGAGGAGAAGGTTCCAGATGGACGTGAGGCTCGTAGGTGCGGGTGTGCTGGCCGCAGTGACGGCGCTCGTCGTTCTGATGGTTACTTCTCCACCGGAGAGAACATCGATCATCGTCGCCGGATCCGACCTACCGGCAGGGGTTTCACTTGGCGAGCTCGATCTCGGGATCCGAAGAGTCGAGAACGGTGCGGGATTGATCAACGCCGACTCCGTCGACCGGATGAGTGAGCATGTCTTGCGGTCTCCGCTTGCTGTGAATTCTCCGATTCCCCGGTCACTTCTCATCGCACCCGAAGATGAGCGTGGGGTCGACCTTGTCGGTCTCGACCTGGAATCGGCAGCCGCCGTCCACGGCAGATTGTCGGGCGGCGATCTGGTCGACGTCTATGCCGTAGCTGAAGAGGCAGAGTTGATCGCCGAATCAGTGGCGGTAGTCGACGTCGAGGTCGAGAACACATCGCTTGGGTTGGGGCGGGTGCGTCTGATAGTTGCAGTCGACGGCGATGTGGGTCCAAGACTGATCGCGGCCAGCGAGCGAGGAACGATCCACCTCGTGAGGCGAGGATCCTGATGCTACGGGTTGCGACGGTTCTGTCGGCCCGCGAGTGGGAGGCACGACTGGTGGCGGCGGCGCGTGAATCTGCCGCGGTGAAGCTCGTGCTGCGCGCCTACCTGCCGGAAGAGGTCACTCGTCGAGCGGATTCGATCGATGTGGTTGTCGCCGGGGCCGAGACCTCATGGGTCACTCCTACTCGGGTCGCAGCTTGGCGAAGGCTCGGAATTCGCGTCGTAGGAGTACATGCCCGTGCCGATCGACCGGCCGTCGAAAGACTGAGTGCGGGAGGAGCCGACCTGATCCTCGAAGATGACATCGATGCCGAGCAGCTGGTTCGCGAAATAAGGCTGCTCGACCCTCAACCGAGCGATCAGTCGAATCCGAGAGGTCGCGTCTTGGCCGTCACCGGCATTCGGGGGGGCCCGGGCCGGACGGAAGTAGCAACTGCCCTTGCGTGGGCGGCCGCCGGGAAGGGAGAGGCCGCCCTCGTCGACGCCGACCTGGCGGGACCAGCGATTGCGGTGCGTCTGGGGCTTCCTCCGCGGCCGGATCTGGCTGATTGCGTGGATGTCGCTCTCGATCGTGGCGGTGATGTTGCAAACGCCACCCAGACGATCGGTCGACTTCGGGTGGTTCCCGGTGCCCTGCGGCCAACCGGGATTCGGCCCGAGTCGGCTGTCGATGTAACGGAGGCTTTGGCCCTCGCGGGCACCGTCGTCGTCGACGCCGGACCCTGGACGGAGGCATCGGCCGTCATCGCATCTGCGGATTCGGTCGTCTTCGTGGTGGAGGCCAGCCCGGTCGGGATCGTCCGAGCATCTCGTATCGTCGACACCTGGGTCGGTGCCCCACCAATCCTGGTGCTCAACAAGGTTCGTCGGCATCGCCGGGACGACATGATCAAGGCTCTCCGCAGGTGGTCAGGGCTCGAACCGCAAGTGGTGGTACCGCTCAGGATGGCCATTAGGGCAGCGTCGACCAGTGGCTCTGCTCCCCATCGGAGCCTGGTCCGAGCCGTCCACCGAGTTGTCGAAGGGAATTCGAGTGTCGGATGACCGTCTCGGGTTCGTCGGCCCCCTTCTCGACGATCCACTGGTGGAAGAAATCATCATCATCGGGGGAGGGCGCACCTTCGTCGTTCGTGGAGGAGAAAAAGAGCTCCTGCCGGAGGTCGCCGACAGAGCCGCCGTTCGGAGGCTCGCCGATCAGTTGCTCGCCGGGACCGGGCGGCGTCTGGATCTCGCCTCGCCGATTGTCTCGGCGCAACTGAAGGACGGCAGCCGTCTGCACATCACCGGACCGCCGATCACGAGCGAGGACCGGCTCAACATCCAGATTCGCAGGTTTGTCGTGAAGGGTGGCGGGCTGGAGTCCCTGGTGGAAATGGGGTCGCTGCCGGATAACGCCGCCGACCAACTGCGGGAGGCGATGAGGGGCGACGCGACCATCCTCGTCGCGGGTGCGCCCGGTGCCGGCAAGACGACTCTCGTCAATGCCCTGCTGTCGGAGGTGCCGCCAGATCGCCGTGTCGTCACCTGTGAGGAAGTGTTCGAGATTCAAGTGGACCTGCCCGACCTCACTCAGATGCAAACCCGCGATCCGGGCCTTGACGGCGGTGGTGAGGTTTCTCTACGCGATCTAGTGAGATCGTCGTTGCGGCAGCGGCCGGACCGGATAGTGGTCGGTGAGGTCCGCGGGGCCGAAGCGCTCGACTTGCTTCTTGCTCTAAACGCCGGTTGCGCCGGACTCGCAACATTGCACGCCAACTCGGCTCGAGATGCCCTCCACAAGATGGTGGGCTACTGCGTGCTGGCAGGCGAAAACGTGGTTATCGATTACGTACAATCGGCGGTGGCATCGGTCATCGACCTGGTTGTGCACCTGCGCCGCTCCCCTGAGGGCCGTTTCGTCGAAGAGATCGTTCGGGTTGGTGACCGGCTCACCGAAGGTGATTTCGAAATCCAGGTGGCCTATTCGCGCGACTCCAAGCGGTTGGGAGCCGTGTGCGCCTGATCCTCGCTACGGCTGCCGGCGTGGGGGTGTGGTCACTCGCGGGTGGTCCTCGGACGATTTCTCTCCCGCGTCTACCGCGATGGTGGATGGTGAGTGCCGTCGCCGGGCTTCTTTTGGGCGCCAGTACCGGAATCTCTCGAGCTGCGGGGTTGGGAATTGGCGCAATACCGATCGTCATCGTGGAAGCAAGACGTCGCTCCGCCCGACGTCGAGCGACTGCTCGGATCGCGTTGCGCTGGCCCGACTTTCTCGCGATCGTCCGCGGTCGCATCGCAACGGGAGAACCGTTGCCTGATGCGGTTCGGGTCGCTGCCCGGTCGATGGGCGGACAGTTCTCCCGCCTTGATCGGTCTTGGGGTGGCTCCTTCGCTGATGGCTTGAGAGAGGTCCAGGCCGAATGGCAGGAACCTATTGCCGATCGGGTGCTCACGACCATCCGGGTGGCGACCGAGACCGGCGGTGCTCATGTCGATGCCGTTCTTTCGTCGCTGGCGCTCTCGCTGGCCGACGAGATCCGAGTGAGGCGGGCTCACCAAGCGGCTGTGGCACAGCAGCAGATGACGGCAGGGGTTGCGCTCGTCGCTCCCTGGCTTATTCTCGCTCTCAGTCTGGGGACAAACCCGCAGGCGAGTCTCGAATTCTCAACTAGCACCGGCCACCTCGTGCTGACGGTCGGGGCATTCGCGACCGTAATCGGATACTGGCTGGCGCGTCGCGCCGCACGGCTGAGTGAACCACCTCGAGTGTTCGGATGACGGCACTGATAGCCGGCCTCGCCGTGTTCTTGATATCGGCAGGATTTCGACAGCCGGCTACCGGCACGGTCGTCGCCCCATACGTCGGGAGTGCCTATATCGGATTAGAGAAGAAGGGCTTCACTCTTCCCGAGGAGTCGGTTCTATGGAGCGGCTTGGGTGCCGTGCTGGGCGCCGTACTCCTCCCGATCCCGTGGGCTCTGGGTCTGTTCGTGGGCGGTGGCTTCGGCTTGGCACTCGAGGTCGGGCTGCGGCGTCGCGCCCGTAACAGACAGCGACGGCAACTCGGCTTTGAACTGCCGGCGATCGCTGATCTGTTGGGTCTGTACGTCTTGTCGGGCGAGTCGGTTCTCGGAGCGATGCGGCGGGTGTGCGCCGAGGCCTCGGGTGTTGCCGCCACCGAACTGGGTGGTGCAATCGATTCAGTCGATGATGGAAGTGCCCTGGTCGAGGCGGTGCGCGATGCCGCCCGCCGATCGTCGCATCCCGATGGTGCTCGTCTCTACGAGCTTCTGGCCCAGGCCCACCGCAGTGGTGCTCGTCTCGTCGATGCACTCGAGATCTTTGCGGCGGATCGCCGATCGTCGATCTCTCGTGAGATGACCGAAGAAGGAGGCCGGCGCGCTCTCATCGGATATGGACCGATCCTGGGCCTGATGATCCCGACGACTCTTGCGTTTCTGATCTACCCGACCCTGGCGGGGCTCGATGCACTCGCCGCCGCACCATGAAGAAAGGAAGCACCAATGATCCGATTGATGCACCGTGGCCGGTCTGCCGAGGAAGGAGTCACCACCGTCGAATGGCTGGGGATGGCCGCGATCGCCGTTGTCGTAATCGCGGTGCTGCTCCCTCAGATTCGATCCTCGGCCGGCGATCTGTGGGCTTCGATAGCCGGACAGCTGACCGGACTGTTTGCCTGAAGGGACGCGCCGATGACGGGAGTGCCGTGATCGAGGGGATTGTCGCCATCGCGATCGTGTTCATTTTGTTCACGGTCGTTGTACAACTCGCGATAGCTCTGCTGGCACACCAGGTTGCTGAGGCGGCAGTTGCCTCGGCGGCGCGCCAGGCGTCCCTTCGACCCGGCCTCTCAGAAGAACAACTGGTGGCCGACCTGCGAGCGACGGTGCCGGGAGCCGGGAATATCGAGGCCGGCCTGGCGAATGACGGACGGTTGTCCCACGCTTGGGCGACATTCGAGTTCTTACCTCCCGGTCCGATGCTCAGGTCCTTCGTGTTTTCGGTCGAGGCGGAGGTGCCCGTTGTCGTTGCTCCGTGAATCGGGTTCCGCGCTGATCGAAGCCCTTGTGATCGCGTCGGTCTCGTTCCTAGTAATCGTGGCTGCGGTGTCTGCCTCGATCCGGGTTGCGGTCAGCGGTGCCGAGTTGCAGGAGGCTGCCCGCGCCGGTGCGGTCCACGCCGCCCGGCACGGAGATGCCGACTCGGCTCGGGAGGTGGCGGCTGCCCTATTTCCAGGGATCGACATCTCAAGTCTCCGGATCAACGACCGAATCGTCGTTGTTGCGACTGTCCTGACCGACCTTCCTCATCCCCAAGCGCGCGCTCAGGTCGCACTGGTCGGTCGTGCGGAGATGCCGTTGGCACCGTTTCGGTCTGACCGTGGGTGAGCGTGGGTACGGGTCCGTGTTGGCACTCGCGCTGATATTCGGCGGCGTCCTGCTCATAGGACTCGCGGTCGATGTCACCCGTCTGATCGTGACCTGGAGGGAGACCTCACACCTCGCCCATACCGCTGCCGAGACGGGTGCCGGGTGGGTTGAGCCCGAAGCCCTCTATCGGGGGGAACTGGTCGTCGATATCTCTGCCGCCGAGGCCGCCGCAGTGGCGATCGCGTCGGGTCCGCAACGCTCTGTTCGAGTGGACGCCGACGAGGAGGAGGTGTGCGTAACTGTGGAACAGATGGTGTCACCCGGAATCACACGACTGGTGGGGGCCGCACCCAAGACGGTGCTGGTCATCGCCTGCGCCAGCCCCAGGCAGGGTTGAGTGCATGCATTCTTGTATGCTGAATAGCATGCAGAGTACGAGTGTGCGGATTGATGTTGTCACCCACGAACGGTTGAAGAGGCTTGCCTCCGACCTCGGCATGACGGTCGGGGAAACGGTGGCACACGCCGTACTCGGTCTTCTTCAGGAGCAGATGGGCAGGGAACTGGCGACTCCGCTGACCGACGAAGAGATCGAGTGGCTCAATGCTGACCTCGGGTGACGTGGCCGACGTTGACTTCGGGCTTCCACGCGGCCGAGAGGCGGGGTTCCAACGCCCGGCGATAGTCGTCACCGCACAGCGACTGTTGGACAAGTCGCCGAATGTCGTTCAGGTGGTGCCGCTGACGACGACGATTCGCGGCTTCGAGTCAGAGGTAAGTGTCGAAGCAAGCTTGGACAACGGTCTCGACCACCCGTCGGCCGCGCAATGCGCCCAGATCCGAGCGGTGGCCGCGAGTCAGGTGAGTGGGGTCAAAGGCAACGTGGGGACCGTCATCTTGTCCCAGGTGCGACAGGCCATCGCCGTGACGCTCGGCATCGACCCCTAGGCTTCCCTTCGCTCCATTTCTGAGGTTGATCTCGGTTCGAGAGTGGCGAGAAGCAGTTGACGTTGCTCGACCTAACCCTCCACCAATCTCCGCGCCGCCGTCCGGTGCTCCTCGGCCAGAGAGCCTTCGTCGATCGTCCGGTGAGCGTACCGGGTGATCACGGCGTTGCCCTCCACGTAGACGTCGC
>JAZGCP010000028.1:0-5756 GCA_036477035.1 Acidimicrobiia bacterium
CCACACGGCGCAGCTGGTCCCTCTGTAGGTCGGCGAGTGCGTCGAGTCCCGAAGGCGAAAGATCGCCCCATTCATGGTCGTGTCCGGCGATTCCGAGGGAGGTGGCGCGGATCGGAACGGCGGCCGCGGTCTCGTCGACGATGTCACTGCTGAGGGTGTAGATGTCCTGGGTCATGATCTCCAGAAGCTCGCTCGACCGAAGGAGACCATAGCCAACAACCTCACTCCCAGTCCCGTTATCGTCCCTGCCTCCATGACCCAGCCCTCCGCAAATCGGTCTCCATTCCCGGCAGGATTCTTCGACATCGCGCCAATCCTGGTCGGGGTGTTCCCGTTCGGCCTCATCGCAGGCATCGCTGCGGTAGAGGTCGGACTCGATTCGATCCAGGCGTATGCCGCGTCCCCGATCGTGTTCGCCGGTGCTGCGCAATTGGCGATGATCGACCTGATCGGACGGGACGCTGCACCGATTGTCATCGTCGCCACCGTTCTGGTGATCAACGCACGCATGGCCATGTACAGCGCCGCATTGGCCCCGGCCTTTCGTGAGCTCTCACCGCTGCGCAAGGCCTACGGGTCCTACGTCATCACCGACCAGTCATTCGCAGTCAGCATCGTCCGGTTCGACCGCGTCGACGAAACTCTCTCGGAGCGATTCTCCTACTACATGGGGGCTTCGCTGGGCCTCTGGGTCACCTGGCAGATCTCGTCTCTGGCAGGGGTGATCATCGGTTCGGGTGTCCCCGAGGAGTGGTCATTGGACTTCGCGGTTCCACTGGTATTCATGGCATTGGTATTCCCGGCCATCAAGGACCGTGCGTCCACGATTGCGGCGGTCACCGCGGCGACATCCGCCGTCGCGTTCGTATCACTTCCGTTGAATCTGGGGCTCCTGGTGGCATCCGGACTCGGTCTGGTTGCTGGGGTGATCTGGAGTCGGGAATGACGACGCTCTCCCCCACCCTCATCTGGATCCTGCTGGGTGTGGCCGGTCTCGGCACGTGGCTCATCAGGCTGTCGTTCATTGCACTGCTTGGGCGGACGGCTGCAATTCCCGACCTTGCTATGCGTATCCTCCGCCTGATCCCGGCAGCAGTGCTGGCGGCGATCGTGACCCCGTCGATCACCCACGCCTCTGGGAGCTTCGATCTCACAACCGACCGCTTCGTGGCCGGGGTCATCGCCGGCCTGGTGGCGTGGCGCACCAAGAACGTACTTGCCACGATCGGCGCCGGAATGGGCGTGCTGTGGCTGCTACAGGCGATCAGCTAGGACCACACCTCTCTGTTGCTCCCGGTCTCCGGCGCGTGACCTCCGGTCGCTCTGCGACTGCTAACAGCCGGTGTTGGCCGTAGAGAGCGGGCGCTCGTGCTTGGGATCCACAGCCATCGAACGTTAGAGCGCGTGCAGTCCACCTCCCGGTATCCTTGGTGTCGCCCCCCTCCGGAGTGTCCTGATGCTGGTCGCATCGCTCGAACCAGAGATCTACCTCAAGTCACAGCGCACCCAGCGCCGCATGATCGGCGTGCTGACGAAAGCGATCTCTGCAGCCTTTGACGGCGAGGTCGAGATCAGCAGACTCGCCGGACACCGTCTCGCCGTGTCCGTGTCCGCCGAAAACGCGGTGGAGCGACTCTCCAGGGTCTTCGGTGTCAGGGCGGTCGAGACGGTCGAGACGGTCGAGTTCGAGACGGTCGAGGAATTGGCGAAGCGTGTCGCCACCCAATTCGGTGACACCGTGCGCGGGCAGACATTTGCGGTCCGCCCCAAGCGGCTCGGATCGCATGACTGGTCGTCGCAAGACCTCGCCATCGCCGCAGGGTCGCTGCTCGTCGAAGCGGGAGGTCTCGTCGATTTGAGCAACCCCGCGGTCACCGTACGCATCCGAGTCGTAAATGAGACGGCCTATCTCACGCTCGCAACCGAACCCGGGGTGGGGGGTCTCCCCGCCGGGACGCAAGGCAAGGCATTGGTCATGTTCTCGGGCGGTATCGACTCCCCGGTGGCTGCGTACCTCATGGCGCAGCGTGGCGTGGCCCTCGACTACCTCCACTTCTCGCTCGGGTGCGGACAGGCCGACCATGCGGCAGGTATCGCCCACCTCCTCACCGAGCTCTACGGCGCCGGTACCGACCCGGTACTTCACATCGTGGATCTCGAACCGGCGATCGCCGAGATCCAGCGCCGTGTTTCCGGCAGGGACCGACAGATGGCGCTCAAGGGTGTCATGTACCGTGCCGCCGAGGAAATCGCTCTCTCCGACCGTGGCACCCGCGCCATCATCAACGGCGAATCTCTCGGGCAGGTGTCCACTCAAACATTGGATAATGTCGCCGCGCTCGACCGGGTCATCGAAATGCCGATGCTGCGACCACTCATCGGGCTCGACAAGGACACCATTGTCGGCCGGGCTCGCCAGATCGGCACCTTCGAGGTGTCCTCCCGCACGCAGGAGATGTGCGACATCTCGGGGGGAGCCAGGGTCTCGGTGTCGACCTCGGCAGCCAAGCTCCGAGCGATCATGGGCGAAGTCGACGACCTCGTCGAGCAAGCAGTCATCACCGACAAATCGATGAGGCTCCGGGACTGGATTCCGGGCCTCTGATCAGAGTTGGTGAAGCCGGGTCCCGATGACCCCGACCTGAGTCCGCAGGAGAATCTCCCCCGTTACCAACATCATCGGTAGCAGCACTAGCGTGTCCGGCCTCATGACGGACGCCCTGGTACACGCACGCAATCTCCGCAAGGAGTTCGGTGAACTCGTCGCCGTCGATGGCATCGATTTCGAGGTCCGGCCCGGCGAGACGTTCGGCTTTCTCGGGCCAAACGGTGCCGGTAAGTCATCGACGATGAAGATGATCGGCGCCGTCTCGCCGCGCACCGACGGGGATCTCCGGGTCCTCGGCAAGGATCCGAACGAACACGGCCAGGAAATCAGGGCCGACCTCGGCGTGATCCCGCAGGAGGACAACCTCGATCTGGAACTCACGGTGTACGAGAACCTTCTCATCTACGGCCGCTACTTCGGGATGAGCCGGAAAGTGATCAACGACCGCATCGACGAGCTTCTCGTATTCGCCCAGCTCGACGAGCGCCGCAACAGCCGGGTGGAGCCCCTTTCCGGCGGGATGAAACGCCGACTGACCATCGCCCGGGGCCTTATCAATACGCCGAAACTGCTATTGCTCGACGAGCCCACGACCGGACTCGATCCGCAAGCGCGCCACCTTCTCTGGGATCGTCTCTATCGGCTCAAACAGGAAGGCGTGACCCTCATCATCACCACCCACTACATGGATGAGGCCGAGCAACTGTGCGACCGCCTCGTGATCATGGACAAGGGGCGGATAGTCACCGAGGGCTCCCCGAAAGAGCTGATCGAACAGCACTCCCGACGTGAGGTACTGGAAATGCGGTTCGCAGTGGGCACCCAGGAGGAGCATGCGACCCGGCTCGAGAGTCTTGCCCCCAGGGTGGAGATCCTGCCCGACCGGGTGCTGCTATACACCGACGATGCGGACGCCACCGCCGACGCCGTCGCCGCCCAGGGAATCGTGCCTGAGTCGACCGTGAGTCGCCGATCCACCCTCGAAGACGTGTTCTTGCGTCTGACCGGCAGGACATTGGTCGACTGATGTTGCTCGTCCACTCCGGCCGCGTCGTCGAAGCCTCGGCCAGGGTTTATCGCAGAACCTGGCGCGGTAGCGTCATAAGCACCTTCTTCAATCCGATCCTCTACCTGCTGGCCATGGGGGTAGGTCTCGGACAATTGGTGGACGACGGCACCGGCACCGCCGCACTCTCCATCCCCTACCTGACCTTTCTGGCACCCGGTCTGCTGGCGGCAACGGCAATGATGACCGGAGCCGGCGACGCCTCATGGCCGGTGATGGCCGGGATCAAATGGCGCAAGACCTACGACGCCATCCTCGCCACCCCGGTCGGAGTGTCGGATTTGGTCGTTGGACAACTCTCGTGGGTCGGGGTCAGGCTCCTGTTCGTGACGGTCGTGTACTCGGGAGTGATGACGGCGTTCGACGCAACGACAGTCGCACAGGGTGCCCTGGCCGTCCCCCCGGCCGTTCTCACCGGGCTCGGCTTTGCCGCGATCATGACCGCGTACACCGCCCGCCTCAAAGACGAGCAGGGGATATCGGCGATCTTTCGCTTTGCGATCATGCCGCTGTTCCTGTTCTCGGGGACGTTCTTCCCGCTCTCGCAACTCCCGGGGTGGATCCAACCGGCTGCATACGCAACGCCTCTCTTCCACGGCGTCTCTCTGTGCCGCGGCCTGGCTCTTGGAACGGACTTCGCGGTCAACCCGATGTACAGCGTCGCCTACCTGCTCACCATGCTGATCTTCGGCACACTCCTCGCCATCCGCCTCATGGGTAGGCGCTTGATCACATGAACGACTCGGCGACTCTCACGGCCCGGGTGATCCCACCTCCGATGTTCGGAGGAGGAGCCACCAAGATGCTCGAACGCAACTTCCTGGTCTACCGACGCATCTGGCTGATTGTGTTCTCTGGATTCTTCGAGCCGATCTTCTACCTCTTCTCGATCGGTATCGGACTCGGTGAACTCGTCGGTGACGTCAACGGCCCCGGCGGTGAGCCGGTCTCCTATGCGGCGTTCGTGGCGCCGGCGCTGCTGGGAGCATCTGCGATGAATGGTGCAATATTCGAATCGACGTTCAACATCTTCTTCAAGCTCCGCTACGGCAAGATATACGACGCGATCCTTGCCACACCGATGCTCCCCCGCCACATCGCCATCGGCGAAATCACCTGGTCTCTCGGTCGTGGGGCGCTCTATGCGACCGCGTTCCTCGTCGTGATCACCGTTGCCGGGTATGCCCACTCGGCATGGGCCGTGATGGCGATACCGGCAGCAGTTCTGATCGGCTTCGCTTTCGCCGCGGTGGGTATGGCGGCTACCACCTTCATGAAGTCGTGGCAGGATTTCGATCTCGTAAACATGGTGGTCCTGCCCCTCTTCTTGTTCTCCGGCACCTTCTACCCGCTCGATGTGTACCCGGATTTTTTCAAGTTCCTTACCAAATTCTCCCCGCTCTATCACGGAGTCGAGTTGATCCGAGCGCTGACGTTGGGCGTCTTCGACATCAGCCTCGTGGGCCACATCGGATTCCTGCTGGTGATGGGAGCGATCGGAGTCGCAATCACCTCCCGTCGCCTCGACAAGCTGCTGTTGGCCTAAGAGGCCGCGCGCTTCGGCGCGGACTCGGTGGCCTGGGGCCGGGGCCCCGGGTCACACAGCGATGAGCCGTAGAGCAGAGCGCCGCCCGGAGGGCGGCACTTCCGTGCGGAGGCGTTCGAGGCCGGGGAGGACTCGAACGGTGGAGCTAGACGCGAAGAGCCATGGGATGGCGTTAGAGCGTCCGCCTATTGGCGGACGCTCTGAGCAGTCAACAGTTCACCCGTCAGATAACCAGCGCGCTACCGGGTAGTGATTCACCCGTGAGACGGAGAGGTGTTTCGGCTGCGACCGCGGGTGAATACCGCGATCGTTCGGACCACAAAGTCCGTCAAGAATGCGGCCCCAAGCACCAGCGCCACTGCTCTCGGCAAGCCGAGAGCCACCGCCGCTACTGCACCATTGGCTAAACCGAGGCGTACCCATGGACTGCCTCTCATCCGTTCGAAGTTGGCGGCGAGACTCGACCCGGGACCTGCCAAAACTGGGACCAGATACGCCAAAGATCCGAAGAGCACCAGAGCCACACCGCCGACGCC
>JAZGCP010000029.1:0-2590 GCA_036477035.1 Acidimicrobiia bacterium
CCGACGTCGAGGTCCAACACGAAGACTCCCTCACCGTCGACCCGGATGTTTCGATCGACATCCACGCCACCGCTGTGATCGCCGAAGACGATCAAATCCCCGAAACCGACGTGAGCCGTCAGGTCGAGCCCGACTCCCTCCGGCAATATCACCAACAACCTCCCGAAGCCGAGATCACCCTCGATCTCGACGACATCGCCGCCGAGGTCGATCCGACGCAGGTCGATTTCCATGTCGCCGCCGGTGAGCGTGTAGTGGTTGTCCACCTCCCGCAGGGTGGCGGGTCGAAACACCGGGTCTCCCCAACCGCCCTCGAAACGTGCTGTCACCACTGAACTGGCCAGCATGATCGGAATCAGCACGATGCCGGCGAAGATCAACCCCCGCGATCGGCCGAGGACGGAACCCACGAGCAACCCGATCCCGATGATTCCGACTGCAACAGCCATGTAGTGACTGAAAGCGGGTCGGATCAAGTCGGACGTGTCGAGAATCGCCATGAGGCCGAGGACGACGAACACGGTGCCCATCGTGAGCCGACCGAGAATCGACTTCTCCCTTCGGCGTCGCGGTACGGGTCGTTCAACACGCCCCGCCGGCTCGCCAGGGTCATCAGCACCACCCTCCATCGCTGCCTCTACGTCAGGGGGCTCGGAGGCGTCTACTTCTGGCTGGTCGGCGGCCGGGTCGAGGACATCGGTGCCCGGGTCACGTTTGGCTGCGGATTCGAAGATCGTCCCCAGACGCCCTTGATAGAGGAGGACTCCCACCGCCAACAGGGCGACGGCCCACGCCAAGTCGGTACGAACCCAGCCGAGCATCGTGATCAGCGTCACCCCTGCGATAACAATCAAGCCGATGCCGATCCAGGTCGTTGCATCGCCGAGTCGGCTCATCGCGTCCTCGGCGATCGAATCGGTCGTTCCCTCCTCGGGGATGAGCAACCAGCCTGCGATGTAGAGCAACACGCCGAATCCCCCGAAGAAGCTGAGCACTAACCAAATCAGCCGAACGGCACCGGGAGACATTCCGAGCCGATCGGCCACCGCCAGGGCGACGCCCGCAACGACCCTTCCTTCCTGTGGGCGGACCATGGGTCCGTCCGTCGGGCGGTTCATTTCCGCCCCCTCTTGAGTATTAGATGTTTGTGCCATGTCGACACATTCTCAAGCATCCGGCTTCTCCTCAATCGGGTATCCCCCCGCCACAACCCCGAGGCACCCCGAGCGGGCTCAGGGGGTTCCCCAGTTGTTGCCGTCCGGGGCCTATGACATCATCTCTTGTAGGTCATGAACAATTCCTCAAACTCGAACAGCGGCCTGACGCTCATCCGACGCAGCACCGACAACCGGGTGCTGGCAGGTGTTGCCGGGGGTCTCGGTGCCCGAACCGGCATCGAACCGGACCTGATTCGCGCCGGCTTCGTCGTGCTCACCTTTGCCGGAGGCATCGGTGCCATCCTTTATGCGGTCGGGTGGCTATTGGCACGAGAAGGGCCAGGCGAGGAGCCCAAACCGCTCGAACCGCGGCAGCAGGCGGCTGTCGGAATCATGTTTATCGGCTCCCTGCTGCTGCTTCGCAGCATCGGACTCTGGTTCGGTGACACGATCGTGTTCCCCGTCGCTCTTTTCGCCTTCGGAGTCGCCGCCATCACCGCCCGCCGCTTCGGAGAGGACCGTGACTGGCTGGCCAGGATCACCGGTGACTCCGGTGCCAACAGCCAGGTCCGGGTGGTCATCGGCGCCGTGCTCGTTGTTGGAGGCGCCACCACCCTGCTCGGCTCCATCGACGCCATCGAGCAGGCCGGTGTTGTCGCTCTGGCGGTGGCGGTGACTGCGGCGGGTCTGTTCCTCGTGCTCGGACCGTGGGTGCTCCGCCTGGTCAACGATCTCAACGCAGAGCGCCGGGAACGGATCCGCAGCGACGAACGGGCCGAGATGGCAGCGCACCTCCACGATTCGGTTCTGCAGACCCTCAGCCTGATCCAACGCACCGAGGATCCACGCCGGATGTCGACGCTCGCTCGGGCTCAGGAACGGGAGTTGCGCTCTTGGCTCTACGACACCGGCGGAACTCCGGGCAAGCTGCGCGCCGCGATCCGCGAGTACGCCGGCAGAGTCGAACAGGAATATGACGTTTCGATCGAGGTCGTCGCCGTCGGCGCAGATGCACCGATGACGGACCGCACCCACGCGCTGGCCCAGGCCGTCGGCGAGGCGATCACGAATGCCGCCAAGCACTCGGGTTCGGAGAAGGTTTCGGTGTTCGTGGAGGGCGACGGCAATCAGATCGAGGTGTTCGTGGCAGATCAGGGCGCGGGGTTCGACCCCGACCGAGTTCCAGAAGACCGGCAGGGCATCGCATCATCGATTGTCGGACGCATGAAACGCAGCGGCGGTGGAGCCGAAATCACGAGTTCCGAGGGTGAGGGAACGGAGGTCCGGTTATGGGTGAAGCCGTGAGCATCCGGGTGTTCGTCGTGGACGATCACCAACTGTTTCTCACAGGTGTCGAGGCAGAACTGTCGGAGCACGTGGACGTCGTGGGGACCGCCACCGACGTCGACGACGCGGTCAAAGCGATCTTGATG
>JAZGCP010000003.1:0-4905 GCA_036477035.1 Acidimicrobiia bacterium
GCTATCGCTGCCCTGCGAGTCTCCCGTTGCGCCATTTGGCCTTGATGTAGTCGCGGTTGAGAAGAGCGATGAAGTCAATCGAAATCCGCTTCGGGCAGGCTTCCTCACATTCAGCGTGATTGGTGCACGATCCGAAGAACGCCTCCATGGTGTCGACCATGGCTTCGACCCGGATGAACCGCTCGGGTTGACCCTGCGGCAGCAGATTGAGATGAGCCAATTTGGCGGCAGTAAACAACTGGGCCGCACTGTTCGGACACGCGGCGACGCAGGCACCGCATCCGATACAGGCGGCGGCGTCCATCGCCGCCTCGGCGGACTCCTGTGCCACCGGGACCAGATTGGCGTCGGGAGCGCTCCCGGTGTCCACGGTGATGTAGCCGCCCGCCTCGACGATCCGATCGAACGCGCTCCGATCCACGATCAGATCCTTGAGGATGGGAAACCCGGAGGCCCGCCACGGTTCGATGGTGATCAGGTCCCCATCACGGAACTTTCGCATGTGAAGCTGGCAGGTGGCGGTCCCCAGTTGCGGTCCATGGGGTTGCCCGTTGATCATCAGCCCGCACGCACCACAGATGCCCTCTCTGCAATCGTGTTCGAAGGCGATCGGCTCCTGGTTGGCGAGCGTGAGACGGTCGTTGACAATGTCGAGCATCTCCAGGAATGAAGCATGGGAGCTGATATCGGTAGCGGGGTACTCCTCGAAAACACCTGGACGACCCGGGCCATCCTGACGCCAGACGCGGAGGGTGACATCCATTATTTGTAGCTCCTCGTGGTCAGTTCCACGTTCTCGAATTCGAGCATCTCCTTGGTGAGGCTTGGTTCGGCACCGTCTCCTTCGAATCCCCAGGCCGATACGAAGGTGAATTCCTCGTCGTTGCGTTTCGCTTCGCCGTCATCGGTGAGGTGCTCCGCCCTGCAGTGGCCGCCGCAGGACTCTTCGCGATGTAGAGCATCGCGACACATGAGTTCGGCGAGATCGAAATAGTCTGCAACCCGACCGGCCTTCTCCAGCGTCTGGTTGAGGGAATCACCTTCGCCCATGATCTTGACATCGGCAAAGAACTCCTCTTTGAGTACAGGGATCTCGCTGATCGCCTTGGTGAGGCCTTCGGCATTTCGGGCCATCCCGCAGTGTTCCCAGACGATCTTGCCGAGTTCGCGGTGAAACCAGTCGACTGTGCGCGAACCGTTGGCAGCCAGCAGTCGTGCAGTGCGATCCGTGACGTCGGCCTCCGCCTGCTTGAACGGTGTCTCGTCTGTCGACATCGGATCGGTGCCGAGAGACTCCGAAAGATAAGCCGCGATCGTGTTGGGAAGGATGAAATAGCCGTCGGCCAGGCCCTGCATCAGGGCGCTCGCTCCCAACCGGTTTGCGCCGTGATCCGAAAAGTTGGCCTCGCCAATCGTGTACAGCCCGGGAACCGATGTCATCAGGTCGTAATCCACCCAGAGGCCGCCCATCGTGTAGTGAGGAGCCGGGTAGATCCGCATCGGTACCTCGTACGGGTTCTCATCCGTGATTCGCTCGTACATCTCAAACAGGTTCCCGTACCGCGTCTCGATCGTGTCGCGACCGAGACGGCCGATCGCCTCGGCGAAATCCAGGTATACGCCGTTCTTCATCGGACCCACACCCTTGCCGGCGTCGACTTCCTTCTTGGCAGCGCGGGATGCCACATCGCGGGGCACCAGGTTGCCGAAAGCCGGGTAACGCCTCTCCAGGAAGTAATCGCGCTGATCCTCCGGCACATCGGCCGGCGGGCGAGTCTCATCGAAGCCGGCCGGGATCCAGATGCGTCCGTCGTTGCGCAGCGACTCCGACATCAGGGTCAGCTTCGACTGAAATTCGTCGGCCTGCGGGATGCAGGTTGGGTGAATCTGTGTGAAGCAGGGATTGGCGAACAGTGCGCCCTTGCGATGCGCGCGCCAAATCGCCGTACCGTTGCACGCCTTGGCATTGGTCGACAAGAAGTAGGCATTCGAATAGCCGCCGGTGGCCAGCACGACGGCGTGGGCACTGTGCGAACTGATCTCGCCGGTGAGCATGTCGCGCACCACCACACCGACGGCACGGTCCTCGGCAACCACGACGTCGAGCATCTCACATCGGTTGTAGGCCGTTACGGTGCCGGCCTTTATTTGGCGCGCCAGCGCCTGATAGGCCCCCAGCAATAACTGTTGGCCCGTCTGCCCCCTGGCGTAGAAGGTACGCGATACCTGCGCCCCGCCGAACGAGCGGTTGGCGAGCATGCCCCCGTACTCGCGGCCGAAGGGAACCCCCTGCGCGGTCGCCTGATCGATGATCTCACCACTGACCTGGGCGAGGCGATAGACGTTGGCCTCACGTGACCGATAGTCGCCACCCTTGATCGTGTCGTAGAACAACCGGTAATCGCTGTCGCCGTCGTTGCGATAGTTCTTGGAGGCATTGATCCCACCTTGGGCCGCAATGCTGTGAGCACGCCGGTTGCTGTCGTGATAGGTGAACGTCTTCACCCGGTATCCCAGCTCTCCCATCGTGGCGGCTGCACCGGCGCCGGCCAAGCCGGTCCCGATCACGATCACTTCGAACTTGCGGCGGTTTGACGGAGCCACCAGCGGGGTGGAGAACCGGTGGGCGTCCCACTTGTCTGCGAGTGGTCCGTCGGGGATCTTTGCATCGAGTTGCATTAGTACCTCCGGCTCAGATCTCGAGGATTCCGGCTTGCACCGCAATCGGGAAGGACAGGTTTCCGAGTACAACTGCAACAGTCAGCCCGGCAGCCAATCCTTTGCGCCACTTGTTGAATCGGGGGTGGCTGTAGCCGAGGCTTTGGAAGAGGCTCCAGGTGCCGTGGTACATGTGGAGGCCCAACGCCAGATTGGCGACGACGTACAAGATCGCCACCGGAAGGCGCTCGAAGCTGGCGACAAGGTTCGTATATACGTCGCCCCGGAAGAACTCATCGGGAGCCGCCGGAGCGGCGCCCCAGGTGAGATCTGCCAGATGGAAGAAGATGAAGAACAAGACCACGGTGCCGGTGAAGCGCATGGTGCGGCTGGCGTAGGTGACCGCCAAATAGTCCCGCTCGCGGTAACGGCCGCCACGAGCCTTCCAATTGGTGTAGGTGAGGCTGTAAGCCGCATGAACATGAAGCAACGCCGCACCCAGCAGGCCGATCCGCAACGCCCAGAGCAGAGAGGTGCGGGGGACCAGGTCACCTCCCAGGTCGCGCAACGCCTCGCCGTAATGATTGATCTCGTCCGGACCGAAGTAGACCTTGAGGTTGCCGATCATGTGGGATGCGACGAATCCAAGCAGAGCGACGCCCGTCACCGCCATCACCCATTTCTTCCCGACCGCCGATCGGTAGAACTCGATCGGCCATGGATATCGGCGCCGCGTCGGCGCTTCCTCGGTGGTCGTCACGGACCATCTCCTTGTCAGCCGTCCCAGACGGCATTCTCGCGCGTTGCGCTCCGCAGAGCGAAGGCCGGAAGACCCTAATGAGAGCGCGATTCGCGATTCGCAATTCGCAATTCGCAGGAACTGGGCTTGCGTATTGCGTATTGCTTATTGCTCCGCCGGCGCTGCACACTGCACGCTGGCGTACCCTCACCCCATGCGCTCCCTCCCCTCTGCCATGCCGGCCCTGATCACGCCGTTTACCGGCTCCGGCGAACTCGATCTCAGGGCTCACCGGCACAACGTCGCACGAATGTGGGATCTCGGATTGCGAGGAACCCTCATCGCAGGCAGCACGGGGGAAGGCCCTTACCTCGAACCCGGAGAGCGCCGCAGCCTCGTGGCGGCGGCTCGCGAGGTCGCTCCCCGATCCTTCTTGCTGTGCGGCATCCACGCCGAAACGATCCGCTCGGCCGTCGCGGCGATGCATGAGGCCTATGAAAGCGACGCTGATGCCGTCCTTGTCGTGACCCCGGCGACGCTCATCCGGCATCGGCCCGACCTGATCGAGGCGTTCTTCGTCGAGGTCACCGAGGCGGCACCGTTGCCGTTGCTCCTGTACTCGGTACCAAAGGTGACCGGCGTCGAACTCGCCGAGTCGAGCGTGGCTGCGCTCTCGTCGCATCCACGCATCGTGGGAATGAAGGACTCGGGCGGTGACCCGATCCGTTCATCCCGCCTCGTGCGGGCCGCACCCGACGGTTTCAAGCTGTATGCCGGTGCCACCACCGCGCTGAGCCTGTCGGTGGCCGGCGGAGCTCACGGCGCCATTACCGCCAGCGCCAACTACGCCCCCCGACTGGTGCGCGACACAGTCATCGCGGCGCGTCGTTCGCTGCGCGCCGCCGAACCTCTCCAAACAAGGCTCTCCATACTGTCGACCGCCATCGAGAGTCATGGCATCCCGGCCGTCAAGTACGCCGCCGGTCGTGCCGGCTTCGCCTCAGGCCACAGCCGCGCTCCCCTCGCCTCGCCACCAGCCGAAGTCAAGCGTGTCGTCCGTCGCTCCATGGCGACGGCTGAGATCGGCTGATCAGGCAACCGACGAGGCTCCGGGTTGCGCGAGAGGGTCGACCGGTCTGCATTTCTGAATACTCTCCCCTCTGGGGGAGTCAGCGAGCGAAGCGAGCTGGTGGGGGGATCGGATCCGGTCTTCGTCTGAGTCATACCGTCGTGGTGCGTGTTCGCAGGTCCGATAGGAAGCGAAGATTGCCGCGACGTGCTGGGACCCCCCACCAATCGACCTGCGGCCGATTGACTCCCCCCAAAGGGGAGAGTGATCCAACCCACTCGGACACCAATCGCGATAGGTCACTCAAGGCGTCGATCACGAGCTCGAGGAATAACTGCTTCGGGCTTTCCCGAGGTCACGACTGGTCTGACCGGACCGACCGAGTGGCATTCTGCGGTCGCTAAAGCGGTAGTCTCGGATGAGAGACGAGAAAGGAAAG
>JAZGCP010000030.1:0-5322 GCA_036477035.1 Acidimicrobiia bacterium
CGCTCGAGTAGGGGAATGTCGGGATTTCCGGGGATGTATATCGCTGTACCGGGGCATCGAGCCAGTCGAAGGCCTGTTCGGCGATCTGGGCAGACAATTCGGCCCCGAATCCGCCGAAACCGGTGTCCTCGTGGACGATGAGGATCTTCGATGTCCTCTTTACCGATGCTTCGACGGTGGCCCAATCCAGCGGTCTGATCGACCGAAGATCGATCACGTCGGCGCTCACTCCTTGGGCCGCCAGAGGCTCCGCGGCCTCGACCGCGAAATGTGCCATGGCTCCATACGCCATGATCGATAGGTCGGTGCCGACACGACGGACCGCGGCGGTGCCGATCGGAACCCGGTGTGGACCGACTGGTACCAACCCTTTGGCCAGGCGGTAGAGCTTCTTCGGCTCCAGCACCATCACCGGGTCGGGGTCTTCGATGGCCGACCAGAGCAGGCCCTTGACGTCGGCCGGCGTCGACGGTATGACGACCTTGAGGCCGGGCACATGGGCGTAGAACGCCTCGATCGACTGACTGTGATAGAGCGAGCCGTGAATGCCACCGCCGTATGGCGCTCTGATCACGATCGGGCAGTTCCATCCGCCGGCCGATCGGTAGTGGAGGCGGGCCGCCTCGGACACGATCTGATCGAAGGCGGGGTGGATGTAGTCGGCAAACTGGATCTCGGCAATCGGTTTGCCACCGGCACCGCCTATTCCGATAGCGATTCCGACGATCGATGATTCGGCGAGGGGGGTGTTGAAGGAGCGATCCCTTCCGTAGGCGTCGGTCAGACCGACTGATGCTTTGAACACGCCACCTTTTGGATCGGCAACGTCCTCGCCAAATATGGAGACCTCGGGGTAGAAGCCCATGATCTCGTGGAGCGTCGTGTTGATCGCGGTGATCATGTTCATCTCATCACCATCCGGTTCGATCTCTGGAACGATCGCCGGCTCGGTGTTTTGAATCGGGCGTGCATAGACGAACGCCATCGGGTCTTCGGGATGTGGCGCCGCATCGGCTGCTTTGACTGCGGCAGCGATCTCGGCCACGACTTCTTCTTCGATTTGCCTCTCGGTAGCTTGATCGAGGAGGCGGCTTTCGATGAGATACCGCTTGAGATTGCTGATCGGATCGCGCTTCTTCCACTCCTCGATCTCCTCCGCAGGCCGATAGCGGTCGTCGTCCTCAGAGGTGTGCGCATAGTGGCGGTAGGTCATGGCCTCGATGAAACATGGACCCTCGCCGTGGCGCGCCAGTTCGACGGCTCTACTTGCCGCCTTGTACACCTCTAGCACCTCGTTGCCGTCGACCCGTTCGGCGTGTATCCCGTATGCAGCAGCACGCTCGGTCAGGTTGCCTGCCACTTCTTCAGCTGCCGGAACCGAGATGGCATACAGATTGTTCTCGATTACGAATACCAGCGGGAGCTTGTGAACTCCGGCGAAGTTGAGTGCCTCATGGAAGTCGCCTTCGGATGTGGAACCTTCACCGCCCCACACCATTGTCACCGCGCCCTGATCTCGTCGCATCAACTCGTATGCGATGCCCGCGGCGTGCGGGTACCCGGTTCCGATGACCGACGAGTGGCTGAAGATGTTGAGGCCGGGGTGTGACCAGTGATTGGGCATCTGTCGGCCGCCCGAGTTGGGATCACCTGCCTTGGAGAAGACTCCGAGAAAGATCTCTTCGGGGGTCATTCCCAACTCCAGGGCAACCGCCTGGTCGCGGTAGTACGGAAGTGCCCAATCGAGTCCTTTGGTCAGCGCGGTGGCGGTCCCGATCTGGGCTGCCTCGTGACCGGCCGACGACACGACGAACGGGGCGCGGCCCTGTCGGTTGAGGGCCCACATCCGATCGTCGATGCGGCGCGCCATCAACATCGTGCGGTAGATGTCGAGCAGGGCCTCGTCGGTGAGTCCGAGTTCGAGATGATTGGCGGCAGGGTCTATGCCGATCGCCACGATCGGACTCCTTTATGCGCCAACCGGGGGCGGCGCACTAGTTGCGGTCGTCGCCGGAGCGACGGAATAGGCGGAGGTTGCCGATGCTTCGGATCCGTTCTTCAGCGAGGGCCACGGCCGTGCGGTGCGGCGTGGTGCCCTTTTCCCGAGACGCCTCGAGCACCTGCAGCAGGTTGTCGTAAATGCGATCGATGTGGGCCGCGGCCTTCTCGGTCGCATATCCGCGAAGCTCGGCGTTTACGTTGATGAGCCCTCCGGCATTTGCCACGAAGTCGGGGGTGTACAGGATGTCGCGTTCGTCGAGTCGCTCGTTGTCTTCTTCGGTAGCCAGCTGGTTGTTGGCCGAACCCACGATGGCCTGCGTTCTGAGCCGAGGAATGGTCTCTTCGTTGAGGATGCCTCCGAGGGAGCACGGCGCAAAGATGTCGCATTCCACGTCTATGAGTTCATCTGGTTCGACGACATCGACGCCGTACTCGTTGCGAACCCGCTCGATCGAGGGCGGATAGACATCGGCGACTGTGACTTTGCAGCCGTTCTCGTGGAGACGACGGACCAGGTCGGTGCCGACCTTGCCGACTCCCAGAACCGCGATCTTCTTCCCGCTGAGATCCTCATCCCCCCACAGGAAGCGGGCCGTCGCCCTGCTGGCGGCCATCAGACCGCGAGCCGTTGCCGGTGAGGGGTCGCCGGACCCACCTTCTTCGACCGGCACCCCGACCACCCAACGCGTCTCGCGCCGGATCAGCTCCATGTCGTGGGCGTCGGTGCCGACGTCCTCGGAGGTGATGTAGCGGCCTTGCAATGAATCGACCACTCGGCCAAAGGCGCGCCACAGCCGCTCCGACTTGAGCTTGCGATGGTCGCCAATGATCACTGCTTTGCCGCCACCGAGGTCCAGCCCGGCTGCGGCCGCCTTGAGCGACATTCCCTGCGACAGGCGCAGTACGTCTTCGAGGGCGTCGGTCTCCGACGGGTAGGGATAGAAACGGGTCCCGCCTAGGGCGGGACCCAGAGCCGTCGAGTGAATGGCAATGATCGCTTGAAGACCCGATTCGGGATCGGACCCGAAGACCACCTCTTCATGGCCGCGATCGCCGATGGCGTCGAACACTCCCAACGCGATGCTCCTTTCCGGAACAGGTGAGACGACCTAAGTGTAGCGATGGGGCTTTCGGGTGGTCCGGGGTGATTGGTTGCATGGCGTCGGTACCATCGGTTCATGGCCAACGCCGCCTACCTTCGTGTATATGTGCCGGCAACCGGGGCGGACGGTCCTGTGCTCGAGCATGTCACCGACCGCAGCCGCGGTATTCGGGTTCTTCGCCAGGGCGAGTTCGGTCTCTCGTCCGAGTCGACCCGAGACGACGCTTTCGTTATCGACGAGGATGGTCGTCGTTTCGTTTGCCCGCGTCATCCGCGCCTGAGAATGCTCGAAGGGCTCCTGGCGTTCCGCACGGCAATCTCCGACTCCTCGTTGGCATTGCTCGTGCCCGAGTCGGTGGCCGAACGTGCTGCGGCGGAACTCGATCGCATCCACGATCGCTTCCCCGGGGTCAGGAGCCATATCCTCACGTCACCGTTCGCCATCCCGCTGCGCTGGTTTGCACTCTTTGAGCAGGACGACAGGGTCATCACGACAGAGTTCGGCCAGATCGCGGTCCGCTATCGGACGGCGCTGGCGACCGGATTGCAGCGGGTGCGCCATGCGGTCCAGGTGCTGGAAGACGCCGAGTTCGACGATTCCATCATCGAGCAGGTGAGTGACGTGGTTCGCTGGCTAGAGGAGTTTCCTCGTGACGCCCTCGTCGAATTGGACTACGGCAGCGTCGCGGACCTATTCGATGAGACCGAGCTGGTTCTCGACGAGTCGGCCGCCGAAATCGGCGCCTCACTGGAAGCGTTGGAGCGGGGCGACTACGACGCAGCCGGGGAGCACTACGCCGCTGCGGCGTCGCGGTGGGCACCGGTGCATGCCCTGGCGTATGCCAACTGAGCAAGACTTCGAGTCGCTCGTCGATCGTCAGATTCGTGAGGCCTCGGAGCGCGGCGAGTTCGACAACTTGAGCGGCAGCGGCAAACCCATCGAGGACCTCTCCTTGGAATATGAACCAGATTGGTGGGCGAAGCGGTATATCGAAAGGGAAAAGGCACGCGACCGTGCCGATGAATTGCGCCGGGCGATTCGAGCCGAGTTGCCTCAGATCAAGGTCATGGCGGACCGAGCCGCCGCCGCGATCCGGGTCGATGCTCTCAATGAGATGGTCGAAGCCGTCAACGAGCACCTCGCCTCCGACGATCGCGTGCCGCCGATGAATCTTTGACCGCTCCTCTTTAGGCTTAGACATCAATGCGACGATTCGTCGGGCCCCTCACAATTCTGTTGGTGGTCGCGGCCTGTGGTGGCGGCACCGGTGGTCCTGATACATCGGCTACGTCGGTGTCTGAGCCCCCGGTCCAAGTCGTTGCCGCCACCTGTTCCGGGGGCGACTATCAGGCTCGATCCGTCCTGTACGAGTTGGTGAAGGCCGCCACTCCGGCCGACGTACCCCCCCGATTGGGCATGGCGATCGAAGCTGTGCCGGTGGACCTGCTCGGTGGGCTGATCTATGCGGGGTGTTCGGCCGAGCAGGTGGACGACCTCACGTTTGAGCAGATGGCTTGGACCAACGGCATCGGGTTGCTGCTCGTGTCGTGGCAGGAATGGCCCGGCGATGGAGCCATCATTGGCATCCCCCTCGGCGGCACCATCCACCAGGCAGGGGTGGTAGAAGTCTCGGCGATCGACCAAATGGCGAGAGAGCGAACCCGGATCGTGCACCTCTTCGACGGGGTGAGAGTGGTGACTGTGGCGACCTACTCGCTCACGACCTTGTCGATCGAACGAGCAGAGCAAGTCGCTTGGGCCGTGTACGACGCGATCCCGGTGGATGCATCGAATCGGGTCGGCGTCGGTGCCTCCAGATCCTTGGAGGAATTCCTGATTGCGCTGCCTTCGGATCAGGTCCTGGTCGGCGATCCAGAGGGCGTCTCCGAGATGTCACCGTTCACCGCCACCATGGGCATGGCTCACGCCACATATCTGGTCACTGCCGCCGGCAGCCCGGTCAAGGTGTTCGACTTTGGGGGAGTGGGGGCAGCGGATCGCGCCGCGGCCGCGGTATCGAGCGACGGCTATACGATCGCCCATGTCCCATACGACGTCACCGCGACGCCTCTTTTCTGGCAGTGGGATCGGCTGATCATCCAGTACATGGGCGGCAACGAGTTGCTGATCGCTCGACTCGACGAAGTGGTCGGTCCTCCGTTTGCAGGCGGGTCGGAGTAAATCAACCGTTCTGAAGCTTCCTTGCCGATATCCGGTG
>JAZGCP010000031.1:0-3757 GCA_036477035.1 Acidimicrobiia bacterium
CCCTTTGGGTTCCATGAAGTCGACTCCCGTGAACAAGCTGCCGCCGTTGCTCGACTGCTCGATCCTCTAAATCGGGTGCTACAGGAGGCAGCGACCAGCAACGGGTGGACGTGGGTAGGTGGCGTCGCCACGGCCTACTCACAAGGCCATGGATACTGCGCCCCCTGGCCCAATTATGGATATCCCGACGAATTCGAGGATTCTCCGCTGCTGTTCAGACAGCCACTGGACTTCCCGGAAGGCTGGTACCGGCCTCCGGGGCGTTACCAGTCATCGCGGCTATTGAACGAAGGACAGGTCTCGTGGTACCGAACTGCCGGCCAGAGTGCCGCGCTTCAGGGACCATCCCCCCGGCTTTTTACATTCGGGACTCTCCATCCCAACGAACTGGGACACGCCGCGATCAGCCTCCTCGCTCTGAGCGCGTTGGCGGCTGGGGACTAGTCACATCTCGGTCGGCCGGCGTACCGCCGACCATCTACGATCGGGGCATGGCTTACGACGTCACTCGAATCCGCCGCCAATTCCCCGCGCTGTCTCGCCAGCAGGATGGACGCGATGTCGCCTGGTTGGACGGTCCTGCCGGAACCCAGGTTCCCAGCACCGTCATCGAGGCGACAACGACGCTCTTACGGGAGGGTGTCTCCAACCACGGTGGACACTATGCAGCGAGCAGGCACGCGGAGGCCCTGACCCACGAAGCTCGCTCTGCCGTGGCCGATCTCTTCAATGCCTCCCCAGACGAAATCGTGTTCGGGCAGAACATGACCAGCCTCACCTTCGCCACCTCCCGGGCGATCGCTCGCGATTGGGGACCGGGTGACCGCGTCATAGTGACGACCCTCGACCACGACGCCAACGTGACCCCGTGGAGGGAAGCTGCTCGAGAAGCCGGGGCCGAGGTCATCTCCGTCGAGTTCGATCCGGTGACGGGCTTGCTGGATCCCGATGCCGTCATCGACGCCATGGACGAACGGACCCGGCTGGTCGCCATCACAGCCGCTTCCAATGCGCTCGGCTCTGTGACAGATCTGGCGCCGATCGTCGCCGCGGCGCGCCGCATCGGGGCGTTGACATTCGTTGATGCCGTCCACTTCAGCGCTCATCGCCTGTCCAACGTCGCATTGCTCCAGCCGGACTTCCTGGTGGCAAGCGCCTACAAGTTCTTCGGCCCACACACCGGGATCCTCTACGGGCGGCGCCAACACCTGGAGAGCTTCGCCCCATACAAGGTCCTTCCGGCACCCGACTCGGCACCCGACAGATGGGAGACGGGAACTCAGTCCTTCGAGTCCCTGGTGGCGGTGACGGCTGCCGTCGAGCACCTGGCCTCCCTCGGTGAGGGCGCCGGTCGCAGAAGCCGGCTCGAGTCTGCGTTCGCTGCAATCCGCACCCACGAAGAAAGCCTCAGTACGCGATTTTTGTCGGGCGTCGCGGAGATGCCCTCGGTGCGCCTGTACGGTCCAGCTGAGGTGGGAGAGCTACGCGTCTCCACGTTTGCGGTAGACGTCGTCGGTAAGAGCCCGCAGACGGTTGCCGCCGAAATGGGTCGGAGGGGGATCTATGTATGGGACGGGCACTACTACGCGATCGGCGTGATGGCACAGCTCGGACTGACGGAGAGCGGTGGGCTGGTGCGGATCGGGTTCGTGCACTACAGCACCACGTCCGAGGTGGACCGGGTGCTCGAGGTCCTGGAGGTTCTCGGATCAACCTGAGGTGAGGGATCGCTCAGACCCCGGCATCCAGGTCCCAGGGGTCGGCAGGGGCAGGGGGTTGCTCCTCGCCTGAAGGCCCGGCACCGGGAGGTTGCCCCGAGGTCGACGCCTCATCCGGCCTGCCCAGGGGGCCGACGATCATGAACAGGGACACTGCGACGATGATCGCGCCGCCGCCGATGTACAGCGGCCGCAGTCCAACGGCGTCTCCGAGCGCACCGCCCAACGCTGCTCCGATCGGGATGCCCATCCAGGCGATGGTTCGTGATGCCGAGATCACCCGGCCGAGAAGGTGGCGCGGCGTGAGGCGCTGGCGCAGCGTCACAAAGGCCGCCTGATTAATTGCCACTCCGGCGGTAGCGATGCCGAACGGTGCCACCGCCCACCAACCCTCCGCCATACCGGCCGCGGCTGCGCCCGAACCGAACAGCAGACCTCCGATGACCACAGATCTACCGACCCCGAACCATGCCATCAGCCGGGACGCAGAAAGTGCTCCAACCGCGGCGATGGCCGAAAACACCGCAAAGAAGATTCCGAGAAGATGGTCTTCGTCGATGCCGAGCTCGGCCTCCGCATAGAGTGTCAGAACCGCGGCCAGCGGGGCGAACGCAAGATTCGTAAACGTCGCGGCGCCGGTCGCCCACCGCAGAGGACGATTCGACCACAGATGGCCGAGTCCCGACCAGAGGGATCGGAACACCGGCTCTCGCGGCTTCCAAGGTCGCGGTCGGAGCTCCTTCAGGCCGAGGATGGCCATCACCGACACCAGATAGGTGGCAGCATCAAGGGCAAACGCACCGGCGATCCCGCCACCGACCGATATCACGATCCCGCCCGCCACAAACCCCAGAGTCATCGCCAGATTGCGAGCAAATTCGATACTGCCGTTGGCTACCGGTAGTTGATCGTCATCGAGCACCGTGAGCATGTGGGTCTGGAGGCCGGCGTCGAACACCGTTCCCATGGAGCCCACGACGAAGGCGACTGCAAATGCCATCCACGTGGCTTCGACGTCGAGTGCCACAGCCATCGCCAGCAGACCGAAAGCAAGAGCGCGTGACAGGTCGGCAAGAACGATGGCCCTTCGAAGTCGAATCCGGTCGAGAAGCACTCCTGCCAGCAGACCGAATGCGAGAACGGCGACGGTCTCTGCCGCCGCCAGCAGACCGAGAGATCCGGCCGAACCGGTCCGGTCGCGCACGAACACGGGCAGCGCAAGAAAGAACGCCAGATAGTCACCGAGATACGAAACACCCTGACCAACGACGATGAGTCTCAGGTTCCGACCAACGACGATTCGTCTCAGGTTCCGTCGACCATCGGGCCGACTGGCAGCAGTCATGAAATGCGAGACTAACGGTCGGAGCAGACCGCACTCTGGCACTGCGCGGTATCGGGTAGCCTGTGGTCACCAGAGCGCGGAGCATCCCGATGGCCGGTCCTACCGAGCTACCACAACTGATTTCGGAGTTCTTCGACCTCGCCAGGGATTATCTCAAGGAGCACACGATCGTTCCGGCCAGGAAGCTGGGGCGACTGTTCGGCTACAGCCTGGCCGCAGTTCTTGCCTTTATCCTGGCCTCGCTGTTTCTTTCCGTAGTCGGCATGCGCCTGATAGTGGAGGCGATGCCCGACGGCGCGATATGGAGCGGGCTGGGCTACATCACGTCAGCCGTGGCCCTATTCGCCGTAGCCGGGTTGATCATGTGGAGGGCCGCCAAATGACCGTGCAACGATCCGACCTCGAGGACAAGCTGAAAGAGATCCAAGAGGTGATCGACGATACCGCCGAAGGAGCTCGCAACATCGGCGTGGCTGCCGCCGTCGCAGTGGTGCTCGTCATTCTGCTCGTCTACCTGATGGGGAGAAGAAAGGGACGCAAAGGCTCCGCTCAGGTGGAGATCTACCGACTGGGCTGAGGAGGCCGTTCTCGACCTGGTCTCGTGTCCGGTGGCCTACGTCTCTGATCGGCTTGTGCCGGGTCGCCCGGCGAGATTCCCGATCCAGACCTGATGTAGTCAAAGCAGCCCCTACGT
>JAZGCP010000032.1:0-3001 GCA_036477035.1 Acidimicrobiia bacterium
TCGCCTATTACGCCCCCGGCAACCTGGGTGTCGATGTGGTGTTCGGATCACTGGCCGACTGCGTGGCATCGGCTGAAGCAGGACGAATCGTGCGCGACGAGTCGCTGTGGGCGTGAGCCGTGCACTCCTGGGTGGTACGGCTCGGGGAGTAGCGCTGGTCCTCTCCGAGCCCGTCAGCATGTGGGGTGGGCTCGATCCGAAGACCGGAGAGATCATCGACAGACGCCATCCTCAGGCGGGAACGATCATCACCGACTCCGTTCTGGTCCTGCCCTGGGGCCGCGGCTCATCGTCTGCTTCGAGCGTGCTCGCCGAGGCGATCCGACTCGGTACTGCGCCCTGTGCGATCGTGATGCGAGAGCCCGATGACATCATCCTTCTTGGAGCCCTCGTCGCCGAAGAGATGTACGGCACGACCTGCCCGATCCTGGTGGTGGAGCCCGAGTTGTACCGCTCGATCAAAACCGGCGACCAGATCACCATCAGCGAAGACGGATCTGTCTCGGTGGCCAGTAGCCAGTAACCAGTAACCAGGCTGGCCGCCCGACCCCGGACTCGTTGTCTCTTACTGGCGACTGGAGACTGGAGACTGGAGACTTCTGACTCCCGACTACCCGACTCCAAGCTGGATACCGGATACCTCTTTCCTCGGTAACGTCACTACATGGCACCAAGGCACCACATTTGAGCGACTACGGCATCGAGATCGTGACCGCCGCCGACGTCCTAGATCTCCGGTCTGCCCTGTTGCACCGGCACCTGGTTGGATCGCCGGTGGTCGCCGGTGACCAGCATCCGGATGCCTACCACGTCGCCGCCTACAGGGACGAGAACCAGGTCGCGGTCGGATCGATCCACCCAGAGCCAATGCCGGAAGGCTATCAAACTGCAGCGTGGCGACTGCACGGGGTGACGGTCGAACATGGCCATCGCGGAGTCGGTGTTGGAGCGCTCATCGTCGAGCGATGCCTGGACCACGCAGTCGGCCAAGAGGCACGCGTGGTGTGGTGTGTTGCCCCGGCGGGCACCTTCGGTTTCTTCGAGCGATACGGCTTCCAACGCACCGGCGATCCGATCGACGACAGTGCGGGGCCGCAGTACAAGCTGTTCGTAGAACTCGGATCATCCCGGAAATCCTGGGCCCTTCCGGAGAAGTCGTGAGTCTGGAGTGATGGGTCCGGACTCCAGACTCCTCGCCATGGGAATCTCACCGCCGCTGCGCTGGTTCTGCTCCATAGATGACCGATTCGACTCTGCACGTCCTGGCGATCTCAGGGAGCCTGCGCCGCGGCTCCTACAACACGGCCCTGCTGCGCGCCGCGGCCGACATCGCGCCGGAGTCGATGAAGATCGACATCTATCCGATCGGCGATCTCCCTCTATTCGACGCAGACTTGGAAGCGGCCGGGAATCCGGAACCGGTCATTCAGTTCCGCACCGCTGTCGCCGAGGCCGATGCGCTACTCCTGGCCACACCGGAGTACAACTTTTCCACGACCGGAGCGCTCAGAATGCGATCGACTGGGCTTCGCGAGGAGGCGCCGAGGCGCCGCTCACCCGCAAGCCGACGGCAATCCTGGGAGCCGGTGGCCGCTTCGGGACCCTGCGGGCCCAGCTGCATTTGAGGGAGATCCTGTCGCACAATCAGGTTCGTCTGGTTGGGACTCCACAAGTACAGGTGTCAACGCCGTCAGACAAGTTTGATTCTGACGGAACGCTTGAACACGAGCGAACGATCGACCAGATCGGCCGGTTGCTCGTCGCACTGGAAGAGATGGTTCGGGCTTAGAGCGTCCGCCAACAGGCGGCCGCTCTCGCACCATCCCATGGCTCTTCGCCGTAAGGCTCATCGCTGTGTGGCCCGGGGCCCCAACCCCAGGCCACCGAGGCCGCGCCTTATCTAGCTCCAGCCTTCGAGTCCTACTCGGCCTCGAAACGCCTCCGCATGATGGAGCCACCAGAAAGGCGGCACTGTGCTCTACGGCGCGCCCTCCCAGTTGTAGCCTTCCGTACCAATGACTGAGTGGTACCGAACGGCGGTGTTCTACGAGGCGCTAGTCCGCTCGTTTCGAGACGCCAACGGTGACGGTATCGGCGATCTCCGTGGACTCACCGAATCTCTCGACTACCTCCAGTGGCTGGGGATCGACTGCATCTGGCTTCCACCCATCTTTGAATCGCCGCTACGTGATGCCGGGTACGACGTCAGCGACTTCTACTCGATCCAGTCCGAACTCGGCACCATCGACGATCTGCGCCACCTGATCGAGCAGGCCCACTCCCGCGGTCTGCGGGTCATCTCCGACCTGGTGATGAACCACACATCCGACGCCCACGAGTGGTTCAGAAGGGCCCGGCGGCCGGGCTCGCAGTATCGAGACTGGTACGTGTGGAGCGACACCCCGGATCTCTACCCCGAGGCGCGGATCATCTTCCTCGACACAGAGGACTCGAATTGGACGTGGGACGACACAGCCGGCGCCTACTTCTGGCACCGCTTCTACTCGCACCAGCCAGATCTCAACTTCGACAACCCGGAGGTGCGCACCGCGATGCTCGACGTCGTTCGCCACTGGCTCGACTTCGGGTTCGACGGCTTCCGATTGGACGCGGTTCCCTACTTGTTCGAACGCGTCGGAACCAACGGGGAGAACCTGCCCGAGACCCATGAATTCCTCAAGGAGGTTCGGGCCCTGGTGGACCGCGAGTTCCCAAACGCGGTGCTGCTGTCGGAAGCCAATCAGTGGCCCCGAGACGCAATCGAGTACTTCGGCGACGGCGACGAGTGCCACATGAGCTTCCACTTCCCACTAATGCCTCGCCTCTACATGGCGCTCGCCCGCGGCCGAGCCGATGACATCCGATCGATCATGGCCGACACACCCGATCTTCCTGAGGGAGCTCAGTGGGCCGTCTTTCTGCGAAATCATGACGAGCTCACCCTCGAGATGGTCACCGACGACGAACGAGAGTTCATGTGGAGCCATTACGCCTCGGACCC
>JAZGCP010000033.1:0-2575 GCA_036477035.1 Acidimicrobiia bacterium
GGGAGGCCGCTGGCCAATCGGGTGACCTTGACACCGAGTGGCTTGAGAATGCGAGCGATGTAAAGCGCCGTCGTATCCCCTTCGACATTCGGGTTGGTAGCGGCGATGACCTCCGTGATCCCTTCGGCGTCTACACGGGCTACCAACTCGCGCATCCGCAACTGATCGGGGCCGATGCCCTCGATCGGAGAGATGGACCCGCCGAGCACGTGGTAGCGCCCCTTGAATTCCTGGGTCCGTTCGATGACGACGATGTCCTGAGCCCTCTCGACAACACACAGGCCGCGAGGATCACGCCGGAGATCACGGCAGATTGAACACTCCTCCTCATCAGTGACGTTGAAGCAGCGTGAGCAGAGCCGAACCGTCTCTCGCATTTCGATGATGGCATCGGCCAGACGTTTGGCATCGGCTTCCTCGACATGAAGGATGTGAAACGCCAGGCGCTGCGCCGACTTGCGACCCACCCCCGGAAGGCGGGCCAGTTCGTCGATCAGCTTCTGTACCGGAGCCTCGAACATCAAGAAACAGGGTACCCAGTAGCCAGTAGCCAGTAGCCAGTAGCCAGTAACCAGTAACCAGTAACCAGTAACCAGTAACCAGTAAGCCTTGCACCCCTTCTGGATACGGGCTACTCGACCGCACGTCCTCGCGAGGGGAGCAGACACGTTCGCACGCGATCGGTAAACGGCGTCCGGTACTGGAAACTCGACCGCACGTCCTCGTGATGGGAGCAGACACGTTCGCACGGGATCGGTCAACGGCGTCTGGTGCGGGAAACTCGACGGCACGCAAGCCGGACTGGGGTAGGCGCGTCCCTGGAGCACACCGCAACGACGCCGAGAACGGACGACTGACGAAGTCAGTCGTCCACTATTTCTCCTCCCAGCAGGTCGATTACCAGTTCGGTCGGGTCGATTTCGGCTTCTCCTGCGTCGAGGAGCTGATCTTTGTCGGGTGCCCGTTCAGGTTCGGCCGGCTGGGGAGCGGGGCTCGTCGCTTCTCCCGCACCGACGCGGTATTCGAGCCTGATAGTCCCTTCCAGAGCCTCAGACGCGGCGGCAGCCACGATGCTGTTGAGACGGTCGTCCTCACCCAGTTGAGCGAGGTGGAATGGCAGGTGGGCCGGCACCTCGAGCACCAGACGGTCCCCGTCGACCTCTGCCGGTCGAGCCTCGCGGAAGAGAGCATGGCGCCTCATCCCGGCCTCCTCGCGAACCCGGGCCATGATGGCCGGCCACGCCGCATCAACCGACTCGAGCGACAGCGAGGCAGGGGGTCGTTCGACGATCGCGTCCTCCGGAGGTGAGCCGGCGTCCTCCCCCTCAGCCGCATCCGGCTCCTCGTCTACCACCACAGTCAAAGAGGGCGGAGCCACGGCGGTCTCGGACCCTTCTCCGCTTGATTCCTCAACGATCGGCGCGACGGCAACCGGTGGATCGGGGTCCGGAGATGCTGCAACGACTGGTTCGCGCTCGCCGATGAGACGGAGCCGCTCCTCCAAGCGATCTATTCGCACCGCAAGCGAGGCTGCGTCGGGGGCGGTCTCCGGTCGGGTCATCTGCAGGATTGCAAGTTCGACCACCAGGCGCTCCTCACGGCCTTCGCGCAATTCGACCAGGGCCTCGCCCAGTCGATCGATACACCTGAGCACATCACCAGGACTGAGCGTTCGGCCGTGACCCCGCCACTCTTCGAGTACTTCAGCCGTCTCGTCAACGATCTCCTCCAGGTTCGGCGCGTACTGAGCCAGGAAGACACCTCGCAGAAATTCGATGGAGTCGGAAACGAAGCGGCGCAGATCGGTGCCTTCGGATGCGAGGGAAGCAATGAGCGACAGCCCGTCGGCCGCCGACTGTGATGCGACCGCGCTCACCAAATGGTCGAAGGCGTCGGCGTCGGCCAGACCCAGGGCACGCGTGACACCGCGGGCTTCGACCTTGCCTCCCCCGAGCGCGGCCACTTGCTCCAAGATTCCGAGTGCGTCGCGGGCGCTCCCGGTGGCATGGCGAACAATGAGAGCCAAGCTGTCGTGACCGACCTCGAAGCCCTCGGCCTGCGCCACCTTGGCGAGATGCTGGATGAGGACCTCGGACCCGATGGGATGGAAGTCGAACCGCTGAGTCCGACTCCGAATGGTGTCTGGAAGCTTGTAGGGCTCTGTCGTTGCCAGCACGAAGTGGGCGTGCTCGGGAGGCTCCTCGAGCGTCTTTAGGAGCGCGTTCGATGCCGCCCGCGACAACATGTGCGCTTCGTCGAGGATGTACACCCTCCTGGCGCCACCGGCCGCCGCCACCGTCCCCACGTTGGCCCTGATCTCACGAACATCATCGACCTTGTTGTGTGAGGCGGCGTCGAGTTCGATGACATCCATGGAGGATCCCTCCATGATTCCGGTGCACGACGCACATTGACTGCAAGGCGCCCCGTCCGAGCCCAGATCCGTGCAATTGAGCATTTTGGCGAGAATTCGGGCGGTCGATGTCTTCCCGGTTCCTCGCGGCCCGGCGAATAGATAGGCATGGGCAACACGGCCCGACTCGACCTCCGAGGCCAAGGTTTCGGTGACGTGCGG
>JAZGCP010000034.1:0-4313 GCA_036477035.1 Acidimicrobiia bacterium
GCCGTGGCCGATCTCGATGTTGCTCTCGAGCGGTTCCGTGAGCAATACGGAGTCGAAGCCCTGTACCGCGAAGTCGTCGAATCCCAGGGGGTGGAAGAGGCGATGATCGCCGTCGGTGGCTCCCACGTGCAACTGCTGCAGCCACTGGACCGGGACACGCCGGTGGGTCGTTTCATCGACCGCAACGGCGAAGGTCTGCATCACATTGCGTTCCAGGTGGCCGACATCGAAGCCGCGCTATCTCACCTGGAGCAGCAGGGAGCTCGCCTGGTCGACGCGGAACCTCGGACCGGTGGCGGGGGTCATAGGATCGCGTTCGTTCATCCCGAGGCGTTCGCCGGAACTCTTGTCGAGTTGGTCGAGGTCACATGAGCGAGAACATCGAAGTCGAAGTCGCCGGAGGAGCAGATCCGTTGGTGACAGCTGCGATCCTGGCCGCGGTGACCCGACTCGAGGAGGAAAGAGCGGCAATGGCGGCGGTTCCCCGCAAACGCCCGTCGCGCGGTCGCTGGGTTCTGAGCGGTCGTCCCCGGAAGGCGGCCCCACCGATTGTGCGCCCCACCCCCGACGCCGAAGGCTGGAGCGTGGCCTCCGAGGAGACAGAAGGGGACTCCTGAGTACCCAGTAGCCAGTAGCAAGTAAGCCTGGTCCCCCTCTCTGGATCGGGATACTCGACCGCACGCACACCAGGTCCGCGTAGGCGCGTAAGTACGGGATGACCCAACGAGGCCTGGTACGGGCTACTCGACCGCACTCAGGCGAGGTTCGGGTAGACGCGACCTGGTGGCAAAGACGCAACGACGCCTAGAACGTGCCTACGCGACCTCTGCCACCGCTTCGGGCTGCGCTCTTGCGGTCGGAAGGGTGAAGCAGAACCTGGCTCCGACCGGGAATCCCGGCTCGTACCAGATGCGTCCACCGGTGGCGTCGACCAGGTGTCGGGCGACGGTCAGTCCAAGTCCGAATCCGGTGTCGGTGCGGGAGTCACCTGCGGTCACTTGTTCGAAGGCTCCGAAGACGCGCTCTGCATCGGCATCGCTGAGTCCGGTTCCGTTGTCGCTGACCGCGATCTGCCACTCGTCGCCGAGCGGGATCGCTTCGACCGCGACCGTGTCGCCACCGTACTTGCGGGCGTTTTCGACGAGATTGCGCAGGATCTGCTCGACCCGATGAGGATCTGCA
The DNA here is from genome assembly GCA_036477035.1 of Acidimicrobiia bacterium. Classification (GTDB taxonomy): domain Bacteria; phylum Actinomycetota; class Acidimicrobiia; order Spongiisociales; family UBA11373; genus JACZWZ01. The sequence goes on from JAZGCP010000034.1 coordinate 1,183, forward strand.
TGGACCATCACGTTGCTTCCGATCGAGACCGACGCAGACCGTTCCCCAGCCTCGGGGAATACCCGGTTCACAACCTTGAAGGCCGCCGCCCTGAGCGAGAAGTCGGTCGGATCCATGAGAAGTTTTCCCGCCTCGAGTCGGGGGATGGCCAGCACATCGTCGACGAGGTCTTTCAGGTGCTCCGATTCGGTTACGACGATCCGCAGGAATTCGTCCACTTCGTCGGGCGGGATAACGGCCCATGTCTCCTGGAGCGTGTCGATGAATCCGGCGATATTGGTGAGAGGGGTTCGGAGTTCGTGGGTGATCATCGACACGAACTCGTTCTTCATCTGGGAGGCCTTGCGTTCGGCTGCGAGTGCGGCGGCTTGCACGCTCTTGGTCTTGAACACTTCCGTCGCAGCAGCCAGGAGTGAGAGTGCTACCCCGGTCAGGAATACGGCGACGGCTATCCAGCCGATCATCTCGCCGAGGAAGGGAAGCGTCGTCGGACCAGGTACCGGGAGCAGCGGTCGGAGGACGATCGGCGCGCTGAATGCGCTGAGTGCCCAGAACAAGGTCTTGAGTCCACCAAACGCGACCGATGCTGCGATCAGGTACGCCGCTGCTGCGACCAGTGGAGTGTGAGCATGAGTGCTGACACCCAAGCCGATGGCGATGGTGACGGCGTCGATTACGAGCACCTCGGTAGCCGAATGCGGCGTCCGGCGCCGTACCAGGGAATGGACTACGACGACGGCGGCCATCGCGGCCGAGAGTTCGATGTCGGCCACGCCGATGTAGATTCCGATCAGCGTCGCCACGAGGATCACGGAGGCCGCGGCAGCCCGAACCTGCTGCAGCCACGGCTGAATTTCCCCGTAATCGACCGGGGCCTCGAAACGCCCTATTCGGGCACGGATCTTGGTCACCCTCCAGATATCGGCTGGAGGTGACTAGTCCCTGAGAAGTTTGCGGTCGTCGAGGGTGGAAATCCTGGTGTACGGCCGATTCACCGTCTGGAGGCTCAAGTTGGAGGCCGCCGCTCGGCGAGGCGCTCCAGGCAGGAGTCGGGGACCCGCAGATCGCCTTTGCCGGAGCCGAGTGCAATGCCCAGTTTGTAGGTCCCGTGGTAGTCGGACCCTCCGGTGGCGACCAGCCCGAGATCCTCGGCCGCTGCTGCCATGTTCTCCCTCAGATACTGAGGGTATTCGACGTAGTGGCACTCGATCCCGACTACTCCGAGTTCGGCGAATCGGGGGAGAAGGTGACTGAACTCGTCGGCGCCGTCGGCGAGAGTGTGCGGATGGGCGACGACCGATACCGCGCCCGACTCCCGGGCGAGTCCTATGGCTTCGGCCGCCTCGATCCGCGTTCGGGCTCGGTACGCAGGACGCCCCGTTGCCAGATACTTGTCGAAGGCATCGCCGATGTTGTCGGCCGCCTTCCTCCGAACCAGAATCGCCGCGAAATGCGGACGGCCGATGACGCCGACACCGGCTTCTTCTTCCAGCTCCTCCATCGAGATGTCGACTCCCAACCCGATCAGCGCTTCGACCATTTCGTGGTTGCGCTCCATTCGTCCCTGCCGAATCCCATCCAGCCGCCCGGCCAGTGGCGAGTCGTGTCCCACCCAGTAGGCAAGGAGATGCATTGCTTTGTCTTCCCACTGGACAGACAGCTCGGTGCCCGGCACGAACTCGATATCGGTCCCGGCGGCCCGGGCGGCCTCATCGATCCCGTCGAGTAGGTCGTGGTCGGTCAGCGCGATGGCGTTCAGACCGATGCTCTTGGCCCTGGTGATTATCTCCGTTGGTGTATCACTGCCATCCGAGTAGCGCGAATGAGTGTGAAGATCGACCGCCATCAGCGCTGGATGGCGACGCTCTCGATGTACACGGTCTCGAGCGGGCTGCTCGGCTCCTGTCCGGCGGCGCGGGCGACTGTGGGAACTCCGGCGATTCGGTCCATCACGTCGAGCCCCGAAGTCACCATTCCGAACACGCTGAATGACGGAGGCAGCGGTACGTCCACCAAGACCAGAAAGAATTGCGAACCGCCGGTGTTGGGCCCGGCGTTGGCCATCGCCAGGGTGCCGCGGGAGTACACAAAGCCTTCCTCAGTCGGAAGCTCGTCGGGGATGGAGTACCCGGGCCCACCCCGGCCGGTGGCGGTGGGATCACCGGCTTGGATCATGAAACCGGAAACGACCCGATGGGACACGGTGCCATTGAAATAGCCCTGCTCGGCGAGGAAGACAAAGGAGTTCACCGTTTCGGGGGCGGCATCGGCATCGAGTTCGATCACCACGTCCCCGCACGATGTCGTGATCACCGCGGTGACGACCCCGCTCAGGCCGAGATCCTCCGGTTGTGAGAAGGCCATCTCGTGTGCCGGTTCAGGAGCGTCAGCACCGCAGAACGTAGCTTGTGCCCGAAATCCCAGGTATTCGGCCGTAGAAATCGTGTCATCGGCGACGGGCGCTGTCGTGGCAACGACCGTGCCGCCGGTAGTGACGGTCGAGTTGGCGGTTTCATCATCCCCGCACGCAGCAGCGATCACGGCGAGTATGAGCAGGATCGTGAGAAGGGTTCGGCGGAACATGAGGTGGGAGGGTAGGAGGAGTAGCCAGTAACCAGTAGCCAGTAGCCAGCAACCAGCAACCAGCAAGAATCGTGTCGGGTGTCGGGTGTCGTGGACTGGATACTGGGTACTGGCTACCGACCAGCCATCAGAGCGCTAACTGCTTCGACTACCGAATACACTCTTCGCCATGTCCCTCGTCGTGCAGAAGTACGGCGGCACCTCGGTTGGTGATGCCTCTCGCATCCGCGATGTGGCTTCCCGTGTGGCTGCCCGCCGCAAGGCCGGGGACGATGTCGTCGTGATCGTTTCGGCGATGGGCGACACGACGGACGACCTACTCCGTCTCTCCACCGATGTGAGTCCCAACGAGCACCCACGAGAGATGGACATGTTGCTCACCGCGGGGGAGCGGGTGGCGATGGCTCTGCTAGCCATGGCCATTCAGGACCTCGGTGTCGAAGCATTGAGTTTTACGGGCTCCCAGGCCGGGATTCTCACCGATACCACTCACGGCGGAGCAAAGATCCGGGACATCCGCCCTTTTAGGGTTCAAGAGGCGCTCGATG
>JAZGCP010000035.1:0-3513 GCA_036477035.1 Acidimicrobiia bacterium
CCACACCGGGAGCTTCGCCCTGTCCGGAGCCGGTGAGAAACATCGACACGTAGGCCGGGAGCATCGCGAACCCGCATGGGTTGACCGTGGCCACCATGCCTGCCGTGAAGGCGAAGAAGAGCGGAACACCCATCGCTACAGCTCGAACAGAGAGATGATCTGCTCCTCGAGTTCGGCGGCGCGCAACTCGCCGGTATGGAGCCTGAGAACCTCGCCCTCGGCAGAGACGAAGATCGTGGTCGGCATCCCGAAGGCCCGCAAAGCGACGAAGGCCGAACCGTCGATGTCGCGCGCTACCGGATATGAGATCCCAGTTTGTCGTATCACGGCCTGAGCGGTACCGGGATCGTCCTGGAGGTTGATGCCGAGGAACTGCACTGCGGGCCGTTGGCGCTGATAGACCTGTTCGAAGCCCGGCATCTCGGCGAGGCACGGCACGCACCATGACGCCCAGAAGTTGATGACGAGTGGCCGCCCGACGTAATCGGCGAGACGCACCGTGTTGCCGTCGAAGTCAGAGAGTGTCACATTCGGCACCGCACCCGACCCGTCCACACCCGGCGAGGCCGCGGCAACTGGTGGATCATTTGCCGTGTCGTCTGACCCGCTCGAGAACAAGACGACGGCGACGGCCACGAGCGCGACGACACCTGCCACGCCAGCCACCATGCCGACGGGAACTCTCCTTTGCCCGGCCTTGGCGCGCCTTCGTTGCGCATGGCGACGTTGTTGTCTCGAACTCATCCTGGAACACCTTTCGGATACGTCAAGGAGACATCCGGTCGGCTGATCTGCGCCCCTTGGAAGGGTCGATACGGCACTCCAGGCGGTATCGCTGCCAGCGCCAGAGCGCGTAGGCGACGACGGGCACCGCCAGAAGAGTCCACGGCGAGATCAGGGCGGCAAGGAACGAGCCGACGCTGAAAGCACCAAGGACGGCCCCGACGCAACCGATACACGCAAAGCCCAGCAGGCCCGCCCCGACCGCCACCGTGGCCACATCCTCGGCGGCCTGCTTCGAGGGGGACTTACCTGACGACAGGACGGTGGCTCGGGGTCGAGCGGCCGCAGCGTGCGTCCGGTGGCGACTTCGGCTCATATAGCGCATACTATTCGACCCATTGGCTTGCGTAAATGCTTGGTCACGCCGCCAGCCAGCCGACGAGGCTCCCGAGGTCTGCGCCGTCGGACACCCACAACGTCAACAACACGAACGGTCCAACCATGGCGACGTGGGCGACAAACGGCACCACCGGGAACCACTTGGGCAGAGCGAGAGTCGGCATCATGAGCGGCATCGCGATCATCATCGCCAGCCAGACTGCGGCACCCCAAGCCAGCGCCCAAAGCCACGAGCCCTGGCCGAAGATGAGGGCATACATGATGCCGAACGTCACTCCGTTCACCGCATGCCATAGATACCCGGCGAGCAGCGAAGATCGAAAACCAGGTGCATCATCCGCCCGATACTGTTCGACGGCCGACGCGGCCGCCGATCGGAATCTCGACATGGGGATCCGCGGCAGCCCTCGCGGCTGACCCGGCCTCGCAGCCGTGGCTGCCGCGTCCATCGTCGCCATCACCTTTCTCCGATCGTTCTCCACAAGGCTCGAAAGAGCCGCAAACTGAGCCTCTCCCACCCGGCGCGCCTCGTCGTCGGACAGCGTCGCGATCGCCCCTGTCATCATGGCGGCCACATTCACCCGCTGTCGCTTCGTCAATCTGGGCAGTCGCCGGACGCGGGCTCGAACGAAATCCTCGATCGTGTCGGATTCCAGTGCCTGACGAAGCACCCGACCCATTACGAGCCTCTGAAACCCTCGAATCTGACCGGTGGCCATGGCCCCGAACACCAAGGGCATGTCGAGCGGGAACGCGCCGAACCTCAAGCCGACCAGGCGAACGACATCGAGTGTGATGGTCCCCATCAGGCCGACCAGCGCACCCCAACCAACCAATTGCAGGTACTGCGGTTCGGCGGCGCCGACCACCACGATCAGTACTGCAGATCCGACCACTATCGGCCACCCCAAAAGCCGCAGGAACCTGTGCGAGTCGGCGTCGATCACCCGGTCTGCCACCAGCAGGGTGATCGGGATGCCACTCCAGGCGAGCAACCCCAGCCACAGAATCCAGTTCATCTTCTTTCCATCAGTCGAGTCTTCGTCAACGGCAGTTCAGTCGTCCACGGACGCGAGGGGTGACACCTGCGGCGAGGTGGGGCCTGGCGGCCCACGGGTGCCAACACCAACGCCCTCCGTAGACGACCAATACCGGTCGTCAATGTGAGGGTCGCCAACAGCCAAACGACGACCGCCAGGATGACGTGCTCCACGAAGCTACGTCGCGCCGATCTGATCCATGGCGACCATCAGCGCCCGTCGCTCCGTACCGGACAGAGACATGATCACCTCGTTGCGGGCCTCTTCGACTCGAACCCGATGCTCCGCCGGGAGACTCTGGAGTGCGTGAAACATCTGACCGACGTGCCAGGCGCACTGGCTGGTGGGGTAGGCGGCAATCGTCCTGATCCGTCCCGTCATCATCCTCCCGCGGTCCTCGCGCTCCATCGCCGCCAGCATCCCGACCATGATGTTGATCGTGCCGAGCAGTTCGTTGCGGAGCGCAAACGGGCGGAACCCGACGATCAGCGATAACCCGGCGGTGAACAGCGCCGCCCCGAAGACCACTCCCCACGGGTTGGTCCCCGGATGGGGGTACATGTACCGGCCCATGAAGAGCACCACGAAGCCGTACATGTAGGCGAGCACCGACCCGTACAACCATAGGTTCGAGACGAACCGCTGCCCGGTGCTCTCGGTTCCCTCCAACAGCCGTCGCTTCCACACTTCGCGCACCGCCAGCGACAGGGCCGAGCCGCCCACGAGCACGACCGTCAACCATGCGACGTCGGCCCGCGGAGCAAAATCGACGAACGGCGTCCGGCCCATGAATGCGGCCAGGAAGCCATACAACAGGACGGCGAGGCCGCCGACGAGCAGCGCCCAGCGAACGGGCACCTGCCATCGCGGATCGTTCCCGAGGAATCGCTCCCTCCTCGCCAGCATCTTGGCCATACCCCGGATGGGGATGATCGTGAATATTCCCACGAACGCCACGACGAAACCCCACCAACTCCACCGCGGCAACCGGAACACTTCCTGAAAGGCGATCATCATCCCTATCCCGGTGAGGACGAGTCCTTTCACCAACATCACACCACCAGGCAGGATCAAGTCGGGTCGAAAGTTGAGCCCCGGGCCGAAATCGAGGCCGGGCACGTATGAGCCCGCGGTCGGGGTCCTCACCAGCCAGGCCGCCGATCCCCAGAAGCCGACGAACAGCACCACAAGAGTCGATGATTTGGTCGCTTCGGTCCAGTCGCTCTGAAGGGTCACCGCGATCGCGGCGAAGAGGGGCATGAAGAGCACCGCCGCAACGAAGGACGGCGGACGACTCGCCAGATAGTGCCCACGACCGGCGAAGGGGAACAGCATGAGCGTGACCACCCCA
>JAZGCP010000036.1:0-3335 GCA_036477035.1 Acidimicrobiia bacterium
AGGGGTCGGAGGGAGCCCGTGAGTGTCTCGACAAGATCAAGCCGTACTACGACTCCGCTCGGCAAGAGGGAAAGGCAGTCGGTCTCGGACTCGGTCTCAAGAACTCGGGTCTCGGCAACGGCCTGCGTGAGGTGTCGCGAGCTCGGATCCGATTCGATGAAGACGGGACGGTCGAAGTACGGCATTGCTGGACCGAGATGGGCCAGGGAGTGGACACGATCGCTCTCCAAGTGGTCGTCGAAGAGCTGGGCGTCGATCCGATGTCGGTCCGGGTGGTGACAGACACCACACGAGAGCTGGGCGCCGGACAGACCACCGGCTCCCGCGGCACGGTCATGGCCGCCGGTGCCCTGAGCGATGCCTGCAGAGCGGCCGAAGCCGGTGGACGAGCCCTCGGCGTCGAGTACGAGGGCGAGTACGTCATCGACTGGACCAACTCGATGAACGACGAGGTGGAGAACCCGGTCATCCACTCCACCTTCAGTTACGCCGCACAGCTGGTGATCGCCGACCCCGACACCGGGAAAATCGAAAAGGTGGTTGCGGTCCACGACGTTGGGAAGGCGATCAATCCCACCCTGTGCGAAGGACAGATCGAAGGATCGGTCCACATGGGCCTCGGATACGCGCTCACCGAAGAGTTCCCCACCGACGAGTTGGGAAGGCCGACGAAAGACTCGCTGCGGTCGCTGGGGATCCTCCGACCCAAGGACACTCCCCAGATCGAGGCGATCCTGGTCGAGGTCCCCCAGCCAAAATCCCCGTACGGCGTCAAGGGGATCGGAGAAATCGGCCTGGTCCCTACCGCCGGTGCGGTGGCGGCGGCCCTGCACGAGGTGGACGGCGTCTGGCGCGATACCCTTCCCATGTCGGTCCATCAACCAGTGGACGCCAACACATGAGCACTGTGACCACCCCGGGATTGGTCTGCGCCCACCATCACCTCTATTCGGCTCTTGCCCGCGGCATGCCCCCGCCACCCAAGACGCCGACAAACTTTCAGGAGATACTCGACCAGATCTGGTGGCGCCTCGACACTGCTCTCGACCTCGACATGCTCTATTGGTCCGCCCAACTCGGCGCACTCGAGGCGTTGGAGGCGGGGACGACGGCAATCGTCGACCACAACGAGACCCCCAATGCCATCGAGGGCTCGCTCTCGGTGATCGCCGACGCCTGTGCCGCGGTCGGAGTCCGGGTCCTCGGTGCGTATGGGATCACGGACCGCCACGGGAAGGAGGGTGCCCGCCGTGGCCTCGAAGAAAACGAACGTTTCATCAAGGAGGGCGGCAAAGCGCTGGTGGGTGTCCACGCCGCGTTCACCTGTAGCGACGAGTCGCTTCAGGCTGCAGCCGGGCTCGCCGAGGATCTCGGCGTCGGAGTCCACATCCACGTCTGCGAGGGTGTCGGCGACGTCGACGCCCCGGCACGCCTCGAAGGCCTCACCAGAGACGACTGGCTGCTCAGCCACTGCGTCCATCTACCCGACGATCATGATCTGAAGGGCACGATCCTGCACAACCCCAGGTCCAACCTGAACAACGCGGTCGGCTACGCCAACCCCGCCCGCTTCTCCAATCCGGTTGCGCTGGGGACGGACGGAATCGGCGCCAACATGATCGAGTCGTTCCGCCTCGCCTATGTATTGCAGAGATCGGTTGATGTCACGGTCGGCCCCGACCCGGCATGGTCATGGCTCGAACAGGGTTGGAGCATCGTTCCGGAGGCTCGTCACGATGAGGTCACTTGGTCGTACGATCCGATGGATCCATGGCACCTGGCATTCACCGCCGGAGTACGCCCGGTGGCAGTAGAGATCGACGGCGAGATCGTATTCGCCGACGGGAAGCCGACCAGAGTGGACGCCGACGAGATCCGCGCCAAGGCGGGCGAGCAAGCCGCCCGGCTCCACGCCAAGTTGTGAGGGGAGCACCGTGACCGAACCAACTCCTCCACTGACACCAGTCCCGCTCAGCGCCCTCCTGGACCGAATCGCGCAGGAGTGGAATTCACGCAATCGCATCTTCGACCTGCCCACGGCTCGATTCTTCGACATCTCCGACGGCCCGGATCTTTCGGCCGACTTCATGGGGCGTACCGCCGCCACCCCCATCGGACCTGCTGCCGGGCCCCACAGCCAGCTGGCGCAGAACATCGTGCTGTCGTGGCTCGGAGGAGCCCGAATCTTCGAACTGAAGACTGTGCAGATCCTCGACGAGCTCGAGATCAAACGCCCCTGCATCGACATGGAGACCGTCGGGTACAACATCGAGTGGAGCCAAGAACTTCGAATCCATGAGTCACTCGACGAATACGTAAAGGCCTGGATGATCATCGAGATTCTGCGGGACTGGGATGAGCTAACACCGCTTATCGGAGCCGATCCCGGACCGCACGTCTTCGACATATCCGTCGGGTACGACCTTGCAGGCATCTCCGACCCCGCCGTCGCAGGATTCATAGACGGCCTCACCGACGCCACCGAAACAATCGAACGGCTGCGACCCGAAATCGTGGAACCATTCGCAGCTTGGAGCCGGCACCCGTTCCCAATCCGGATCGCAGACACGGCGACCCTCTCGACCTTTCACGGTTGCCCGCCGGATGAAATCGAGGGGATCACCAAGCACCTGATGACCAGACACGGCCTCGACGTGGTGGTAAAGCTCAACCCCACCCTGTTGGGTCTGGAACGAGTGGCGCAGATCGTCAACGACGAACTCGGATATGACGAGGTGGTGTTGCGACCCGAGGACTTTGATGCCGATCTGCAGATGGACCGGGGCCTCGAGCTCATCGACGAGCTCGAGAATTTCGCCGTCGACAACGGTCGCCGATTCGGGATCAAGCTCACCAACACGCTCGTGGTCCAGAATCACCGGACCTTCCTCCCCGATGATCCGATGTACCTGTCCGGACCACCGCTCCACGTGGTGTCGATGACCCTTCTCGAGACCCTCGATGCGGCGTTGCCCGGGCGATTGGCGGTAGACGGCCAGCCGGGTGCGATTCAGGTCAGCTTCTCTGCCGGAATCAACAGGGAAAACTTCGCCGAGTCTGCGAGCCTCGGCCTGACGCCAGTAACGGTGTGCTCCGACCTGCTCAAGCCGGGCGGGTACGGACGCATCAAGCCAATGCTGAAGGCGCTGCAGACGGAGATCATCGACTCCGGACAGCCTGATCTGGCCGGGCTGCGGGCGGTCCGGTCCCGGCAGCCCGAAGGCGCGGTGGCCAGCTATGTGGCAACCCTCCACGATCCAGAGCAAAACATGGCGTACACGCGGTCCGGAACCTCCAAGCTCCCCCGCCAGGTCGATCACGCGCTCGAGATGTGG
>JAZGCP010000037.1:0-2294 GCA_036477035.1 Acidimicrobiia bacterium
CTTGATGGTGCTGTCGGAGCCGGTGACTTTCGGCTCCAGCAGCCACGCCGTCGGGTTGGAGGAGAGCCCCAACCCCGGATTCTGGGTATGGCTGAGGCACAGGCCGCCGCCTCCACAGGCGACATCACGCAGCAGGTCGAGATCGTCCCAGAACCTGCTGAAGTCGAGCGGCTCGTCGTACACGGTGCGAATGTCGGTGTAGGGACCGGATCCGGTGTAACCCTGCGATCCGGAGACGAAGATCGGCGGTCCGTATCCACCCAGGTTCCCGATCTGGCCCTCGGCGAAAGCATCGCGGTGGACGACCCCCTGGGTCGGGGTCGGCCGGAAGTTGAGATCGCCTCCCACGTAGATCTGGCCGTGGATGTTGGCTCCCGAGCCAAACCGCAGATCCTGGTCGACCAGGAAGGCGAACTCGCTGATCGACTCCGGTTGGATGGTGGCAATCAGTGACCGGGTCTGGCCGAACTCTGCGACATTGGAGACGACCGTGACTTGGACTCCCGCCTCGGATACTCCCGGCGGGACGACCGCAATCAGGGTGGTCACGTTGTCGGCGCTGATCAGAGGATCGCCTTGCAATAGCGGATGGCTGAAGAAGGTGCCGGCCTCGTATTCCCAGACCGTGCAGTCCTCGAACCAAGGATTACCCGGCTGAACAATCGATCCATTGTTCGGCCCGGAATCGGTGCATTTGCGCGGCATCTCGGCCTCGTCGACGTAATGCTGGTAATAGAGGGGATCGACGGTGAGCTTGGAGGCGTACCGCTCGAGCATTCCTTCTGCTCCGACGATCACGGTGTCATCGCGGCGCTGGTGCTGGGCGCCGGTGTACTCGCGAACCCCATCCTGGTAGATGAGCAGCACCAGGAAGACCATCGCCGTCATCCCCATGACGACGGTCATCATGGCGAAACCGCCCTCACTGCGCCCGAGCCGTCCAAGCCATCTACGCACTTCGGACCCTCACTTCCTCATGGAGCTCGATCGGAGTGAGAGCTCCGCCAGTAGTGGGATACGGACGCGCTCGCAGCGTGATCCCCACCACCGAGAAGTTGCACTTGGTGGCGCCACCGTCGCAGGTGCTGATCTCGGACTTGACCAGCGGATCACCGGAAATTTCGATGCCGACGAACAGCGGCTGGTCGGACAGGACCTTGCCCATGAGAAAATTCGATGCATATGGCGTCACCTCGAAGGTGGCATTGCCGTCGACTATCTGGTCCAGAGCGTATTTGTACACCCACAGCTCGCATTCGCCCTCGACACATTCCTTGCGCTCGTAGACCACCCGCTCGATCTCTTCGGAGACGTAGTTCTGGGTGTAGAAGGCGAGCCGGCCGGGGTCGATCGCCTCGATGGCCTCACCGTTGAGATCGGCCGAAACCGCCTGGCGAATCTCCACCACCTGGCTGGCGATCACCGACCTGGAGTCGGCCTGAACCTCGCCCCTGCCGGCGAGGTCGCCGGTGTTTTGGCTGAGCCCGTAGAACACCGCCACCAGCGAGCCGGCGATCATCCCAGAGAGGACCATCGCCACCGACACCTCGATGAGTGAAAAGCCGGAGTCGTCGCCCAGGCGGTCATGAAGTCGGCGAATCACCCTCACGGACACCACCCGCTGATGCTGGCCGAACGATTCTCACCGCTTTTGATCTTGACCGACTTCGTGCCCTCGACCTCACCGTTGCCGAGACACCGCTTGGCCACCTCGAACCACCCACCGAAGTCCACGAACGATGCCTGGTCCGTGAAGTTGGCCGGCATCACCGTCCACGGGTTAGAACTCGACGCCCGGTACAGGAACTCGGCGTCGGTGCCCCCGCTGAGCGTCATCGTCCCCTTGCCGGACGGACGCGACAGTTCGAGTGCGTCGATCGAACCGCCGACGTCGACCGGGTCGGAATCCGGCCCGTGCCCCCAGTCGGTCGACCCGACGGCTGTGTACTGCTCGCCGTCGAGCAGGTTGAAGGTGATCCGCCCGAAGATGTCGGTGATCCCGCTGAATGGGCCATCCGACGGGTGCGTCACCTCGACATCGGCCCCGGCGACCACCATGTTCCGATTGTCGACCACGGTGAACTCCACCGCGATCCGGTTGCCCGGGGGAATAGTGGTGGTGGTCGTCGAACCGCCGGTGGTGGTGGTGGTGGTCGAGCCACCCGACGTGGTCGTGGTGGTGGTCGGAGGTGGCCCGGAGGGTTCGATGGCCAGAAGGCTGGAGTATGAGGTGGTGTCGTACGCAAACCACATGTCGTCGCCGGAGTCACCTCCGACCACGATCTTGACCCGCA
>JAZGCP010000038.1:0-2056 GCA_036477035.1 Acidimicrobiia bacterium
CGCCGGTTGAGACCGACCGGTCGTACCACTGGGACCTGACCAATGTCGAAGTGCCGGCGCCGCAGTTGCCGGAGGGGTGGGTGTTGCGTCATGTCGAAGGGGAACACGAGGCCGATAATCGACGCAAGGCCTCACATGGTGCCTTCAAGTCGACGATGGGATCCGATATGCACCTGGAGCGCTATCTGACATTCATGCGCTCATCGGTCTATGCGTCTGACCGGGACTTGATTGCGGTATCCCCGGACGGCCGGATCGCCTCGTTCATGATCTGGTGGCTCGACAACTCGGGAGTCGCCCAGATCGAGCCCTTTGGCACCCATCCCGACTTTCAGGGGCAGGGCATCGGCACCGCACTGATTCATCATGGGCTCAATCAGATGAAGGACGCCGGGATGCGCATGGCGCGTGTCATCACCGAGGAGGCTCGCTCCGACGCCATCTCCTTCTATGAGGCTGCCGGATTCGACGATGTCGGACGTGTTCGTTGGTGGGGTTTCCGAGGTAAATAGGGGCAGCCTTTCATCAAGACGGCTCCCCTGCGTGCCGATATCAACTGCTGAACCCTGACCTTTTTCGGCATGTTCGAAATCAGGCATGGCCAATTGGTCGGGGCTGAGTTTGCGGACTGGAAGTGGTCAGAGAACATGCTGCATATGAGCGAAACGGTTCCAGGAGTTTCCGAGGAAACGCCAGGAGACGGGGGGCCACCCGACGACGACCGGGTCGGCAGCGTGTTGCAGCTTCCGGAGGTGTCGACAGCATGGTCTGGGTTCCGGGTTCGGGGCGCTTTCGCCGCTCTGGCGATCTGCGTCGCCCTCGGTCTCTGGTGGGGCTGGATTGGTGGATTCGTCCTCGCTGCCCTCGCCGCCGTCACCCTGGTTGACGCCGGCTCACGTCGCCGACGTGGCGCGGAGAGCCTGGCCAGGTCGGTACTGCTCGATATGACGCTGATCGGTGTGGCCATAGTCCTCGCCGATCTGCAACCGGCAGGTGTCGGAGCGGCCTTCGCCTACATGATGGCGGTGCCGCTGCTTCTGTTGCCGGTGAGTCGTGCTGTCGGGGTCATGGCATACGGAACTGTCTGGACGGTTCTCGCCCTATCACCGATATCACTCTTCCCGATCCCGCCAGAGGTGAACCAGTCGGTGGTTGCGGCTGTCGCTTACGCAATCTTCACCGGTCTGTTGCTTTCCCTGATTGCGGTCCTCGCCCGATCGCTTCGGCGCAGCCAGAAGGCGGCGGAGCAACGCTTGAAGGGCGAAGCCGCCGTGGCCGTCGCCGGGCAGCAACTGCTCTCCCATGCCGATGATGACGCGCTGACCGAAGCCCTCGAAGCGATAAGAGAAGCGACTGGTGCCGATACTGCCTTTGTTGCGGAGAACAGCGGCGATTGGCAGACCGGTCCGGCTGCGGTGGTGAGACAGGTGTCGCCAGACCCGGACTCGATCTCGCAGTCCACCTTGATTCGTTGGACAATTCCCTACTTGCAACATCGCGAGCCGGCGGCCGCGCTGGCGAACGGTCAAGCTGTCAGGCTCGATGAGACTCTTGGGGTCGTTCTCGGCCGGGCGCCGGGCACAGTGTTCGCGCTGGCTGTGCCCATCTCGGTCGGCGGTGAGTGGGCGGGGTTCCTCGGAATCGCACATGACATCGCTGACGGATCAACTCCTGACCCCGATCTTCATGCGCTGAAAACCATTGCCGCGATGATCGGTGCGTTCCTCGAACGGGAGCAGGCCTATGCCCGGCTCGAGCAATTGGTCCAGTCGAAGGACCGTTTCCTCGCCAGCGTCAGTCATGAGATACGCACGCCTCTCACTTCCGTAGTCGGCTTCGCCTCCGTGCTCAGGGACGATCCGGGCCGCCTCTCCTCAGAAGAGGGCAGCGAACTGGTCGAACTCATTCTGCAGCAGTCGCTGGAGGTATCCGACCTGGTTGAGGATCTCCTGGTGTCGGCTCGCGCTGAGATCGACACGGTGACGGTCACCAAAGAGCCGGTCAATCTTGGACTGGAGATCGAGAACGTCCTCGCCGCCAGGCTCGCGATGGACGA
>JAZGCP010000039.1:0-5160 GCA_036477035.1 Acidimicrobiia bacterium
CCGCGGCGGTGGCGCACGCTCTCGCTCCGGTGCACCAAGAGTCGTACTCCTACTCGTTTCGACCGGCGGCAGGCAGCGGGGCCCCGGCCGTGGCGGTGTTGCCGTTGGCGCGCTCGACGCCGGACGCGCTCGAACTCAGCCTTCCCTGTGATCGACCGGGATCGTCCTTTCGGTCGCTGACGCTCGACGACTGGTCCTCTCCCGACCCGGCAGCGCGAGCCTTGCAGTCGCCGTTGCGGTTGCGCGACATCGGGCCGGGGTTGACCGCCGAGGTCGGCGACGGCGTGGTGGTCGTCTCTCTGGGAGACGAGAGACTGCTGCAAGCAACGATCGATCATGAGCCCGACTGTCGTGCGTCGGTCGAGTACTCGACCGGAGGGTGGCGCCTAACCGTTCCCGGCGATGAGGTACGTATCGCCGCCTCCGGTCCTCGCTTCGCAGAAGCCCGGTTCGACGGCCCTGCGGCGACCAGCGAGGTGTCGGCGATCACGGTGACCACCCGGGAGCTGGGTTCGTCGCCGACACTCATCCAATGGGGGCTGCTCATCGTTGCGCTCGGATCGATCCTGGTTGTGGTGCGCGAGGTCGTCGCCCGGATGGGTGCGGCGATACAGAATCGACCGAGGCATGTGTGGACGAGGGCGGGGCTCGGCCGGATCCGGCTTCTCGACGTGGCGGTGCTCGGAACCCTGCTGCTGTGGATCTTGTTCCTCCCCCCGTTCTTCGACGATGGATGGGTGGTCGCTCGCTCTCGGGCCTATGACGACTACGGGGGTTTCTCGACCATCTATTCGGCGGATGCGGCGGTGTTCCCGTTCGGATACTGGTTCCAGTTGTTACAGCACCTGTGGTTCGGACTCAGGACGGCACCTTTCATCATGCGCTTGCCCGTGCTGCTGCTCGGGATCGGGACCTGGTTCGGCCTGCGTTCGGTGGCTCGGTCGCTCGACGTGCCTCGCTCGGGTCCGTCGACGTGGCTCATGGGCGGCGTTTTCGTGGTCGGGTTCGGGGCATGGGGGAGTCTGCGACCCGAGCCGCTGGTCGCGGCACTCGTGCTGGCCTCCTTGGCACTGGCGATTCGCTTCCGCAGCGGCGAGCGCGGGTGGGTCCTGGCGGCATGGATTGCGGTCATCGCGTTGGCAGTCACGACGCACCCGGCCGGAGTCATCGCAAGCGCCCCGGCGATCGCCTCGTGGCGCCGCCTGGGGGATTGGGCGCGGTCCGACCGGGAGTCGGGATCGGTGGCGGTGGCGTCCCTGCTGACGCTCGTCGCGTTAACGCTCGTGCTGCTGTTCTTCGACTCGAATCTGCAGACGACGCTGGAGTCGTACGATGCCTCCACGGGTCACAGCCTCAGCGTTTTCGATGAGCCGGAGCGGTACCGCCTCCTCGCCGGAAACGACGAAGAGGCCCAGTTCGGCACCGTGATACGGCGAGCTCACGTCGGATTGATGTTTGTGGCCGCCGGAGCCTTCCTCATCCGGCGGCTGGGCGGGCGCCGGACCATGCGGGATCTCGCCGGCTGGACCCTTATCGTCGGGCTGGCTCTCCTGTCGTTGACCCCGAGCAAGTGGCCTTGGCACTTCGGTGGCCTGATAGCGGTGGCCGCCCTGGTGGCCGCCCTGGAGTTCCGAAGACGCGACCCGGGTAGGTCTCGCCTCGGTATGGCGCAGCCGGCCATCGTCACCGCAGCACTCGTGGTGGTGATGGCATGGGCGTGGTCGGTGCCGGCGCCGTCGTGGACCGCCTTCGACCTGAGGTCGCACCGATGGTGGAAGGGCGCGGTGAACTTCTTCCCGGTAGACCTCTCGACCGTGGGGGTTTGGGCGGGCTTGGCCGTGGTGGTTTCGCTGTCGGTGTGGGGTGGACGCCGATGGTGGCGTCGGATGGAAGGGTGGTCGGTTCCCGCGGGCCTGGGGATTCTGTCGGTGGCCCTCGTCGTGTCGGTGACCGCAATGACGTTCGTGCTCGACGTGCTGCGGACCGACGGCTGGACCTTCGGGCGTCAGAACATCGAGGCCGCGTTGGGGAGCACCCGCTGCGGTATGGGGGACGAGGTGCTGGTGCCGGTCGCAGGATCACTGCACCGCCTGAACTGGACCGGTGGCGACTCGGTGGGTGCCGATGCCGTGGCGAAGGATGCCGGGTTCGATGGTTTCCGGGGGATGGAGCCCGGTGGTTTCCCCAGGTTTGGCATCAACGAGGTCCGGCCCGTGTCCGATCTCGGAGAAGTCGGGAGTTGGGTGGAGGATGCCGGCTCGCCGGGTGAAGGGAATCGGGGGAGTCATCGCTCGCAATGGCATCGCCTCGAAGCGTCGGACGACCTGGTGGCCTTGATGGTGATGGGCACCTTCGGTGGTGAGGGCGAGTCGGCGATCGCCGTCCAATGGGGTGTGGCTACTTCCACCGCCATCGAAGACATGGGCCTGGATTATGTGACACCCTCGGGCTACTTCACCGACTGGACGTTGCTGACGGTCAAGCCGCCTCCGGGGGCCGATCGCATCCGCCTCCTCCTCATTGATGCGACGGATGTGGGATGGGTGGCCTCGTCGGCGCCTCTCGGCCTGTCGACGGCACCACTAGCTGCCGTCGCCGCCCAGGGCGACTCGATCTCAGTGGTCCCGCCGCTGCTGCTCTACACGCCCTGCGTCGAGACGCCGGCCATCGAGCGAGGGATCGTGGCATCCCCCGGGATGATGGTCCTCCGATCGCGGTGGTCTCACGGTCAGATTGTGTGGCCGCCGGCGGCAGACACCTCGACGTATGACGCCGCCCTGTCGACAGACCGCTACTTCGGACTGACCTCTGTCGTGCCTCCGGGCGAGCTGGCCGACGCCGTGTTGCTCGTCATGAGCCAGGAGTATCTGACCGGACGACCGGCGCGAGCCAACGGCGAGTTCGTGCTCGATCGCTGAGTCGATCGGTCCTGGAGAGTTCGGGTCGGTCGTACCTCGGCTGGGTTCTCGAACCGTCGTTCGGCTCGGCCCATCGCTCCGTGCTGGTGTCGGTTGGGCTTGCCGAGTGAGAGCGGACCTGCGGATCCAATCACAGTAGGTTGCACGTTCACCATGCCTGCCGAGGAATCCGGACACCCAGGGAACCTGCCCGGGTCCGATGATCGCCGGGCTATTGGGGGGTATCGCTGGGCCTCAATCGGTGTGGGCATCGTGGTGGCCGCACTGGCCATTTGGGGTTCTCGCCACCAGTATTTCCGGTGGGACGAGTGGGCGTATTGGACCACTCGACAGAACTTGCTCGACTCGGGAACAGTCAAGGGCATCGTCCACTTCTTCCTCCAGCCGCACGGAGGAACGCTCTCGGCAGGGATCATGTTGCTGTGGGTCCCGATCGATTGGGTGTTCGGGATGCACGCCTATTTGCCCTATGTGATCCCGGCTCTCGTGGCTCATCTGGTGGCGGGCCTGCTGCTGTTCGAACTGCTGGTCAGTCGTCTCCGTCCCGGTGTGGCTCTGGCAACCTCGGGAATCTTCCTCGTCATGGGCCATGCAGCCTCAGGCATTTCATATGGTTGGATGGTTGGCTTCAATTACTCCCTGGCAGCCGGGTTCTTGGCGCTGATCGCCATCCTCCGACTCGAGCGCCGCAATGAACCCCTGATGGCGACGCTGACCGTTCTCGCGGTGGTAACTGCCCTGTCTTTCAGCGCCGTCGGGATTGCGGTGGCGTTCATCGTGACCTTGGCGTACGCATTACGTGGTCGCTTCGGTTGGGCGGCAACCCATCTCGCTGCGGCGGCGGGTCCATACGTGTTGTGGCGGGCGGTCTATCAGCCCCCAGCGCTCGACTTCAGGTTGGATCAGATGACCGCCTACTTGTCGTTCATGTGGGACGGATTCACGACGACGGCGGCCGACCTGCTCCGGGTACCAGGTGTCGCATTCTCCGTATTGCTACTCATCGGCGCTCTGGTCGGAGCCCTCTGGTCGCACCGACGTGGCGATCCGCTTGCGTTTGTGTACATCTCGACCGTGGCCGGGGCCTTGTTCTTCTATGCACTGGTGGCGGTTCGAGGAGTGGAGTTGGATCCGAGGGCGTTCTCTGCCGATACCGATCGGTATCTCTACGTTGCCGGAGCACTGCTGTTGCCATCCCTCGCTTGGCTTGCGGACCGGGTCGTCTCCGCCAGAGCCCGTGCCGCGGTTCCGCTTCTGATTCTGGTGGTGTGGGCCGGTGCCGCAAACCTGCATGGCCAGTTGACGTGGTACGGGGAAGCCGAAGCACTCGGCCAGGCCAACCGTCGGACCATTGAGACGGCTGCGGGCCTTGTGGATCGACTCGGCTCTTTGGAGAAGGGCATATTGGTTGCTGATGAGAGCGCCCGCATCTCGGTTGCTCAGTTGGAGCGTCTGGCCCGGCTTGGCAAGCTGCCGTGCAGCGAAGACTTCACAGCGGCAGAGGGCTTCGCGAAGGGCAGGGGCCTTGGCGAGATCGTGCCTGAGGACGTGTCCTGCGGCTAGCGCAGAGCCGAGGCGTTTCCCAACGCGTAGATTCCGGGGGTAGCGCCTGGGAGAGTGCCCGTGGCCGGAGATGTGATCACGACGCTTCTCGAGATGAGAGAGCGACCGCACCTGACCGTGACGCGGCCGCATCGCGGAGGGATGTTGCTGCGGTTGGAGGAGCCCTCGCTCGACTTCTACCGCTTTCTCTATGAGTCGGTGGCTGATCCGCGACCGGCCCGAGATCGGCTGAGTCTCGACGACAGCCGACTCTTCGAGTTGCTCGGTGACCCGCTCATCGAGGTATTTGTGCTGTTTCTGGGAGGTGCTCCCGCCGGGTTCTTCGAGTTGGACCGCAGGACCGAGGGCGAGGTCGAACTGGTGCACATGGGATTGCTCCCACCTTTCCGGGGCCGAGGGCTGGGCAAGTTCTTGCTGGCTAATGCCGTCGAGACCGCCTGGGACGAGGAGCCGGACCGTGTCTGGGTGTCGACCACCAGTGACGGGAACCCGCGCAGCCTTCTTCTCTACCAATGGGCCGGGTTCACCCCGTTCGAGACGCTCACATCGACCGACTAGATACCCCAGGGGCGCATTTTGTCAAGCTGCTTTGTCTTGGGTGGCGGTTAGACGGTGTGCCCAGGCGGTGTGTTCGTCATAGAGGGTGCGGTGTTTGAGGCAGCCGTGGAGGATCCCGACG
>JAZGCP010000004.1:0-10411 GCA_036477035.1 Acidimicrobiia bacterium
GATCAGTTGTTCGCAGGGTCGATCGGGCGTACCGATCTGCCCGGAGGCGATTACGAGACCCTGATGGCGAGCATGCGAGATCGGATCGTCCCGCTCGATTCGGCGACCGAGGTGTTTCCGGGACACGGGGCCACCACTACGCTGGCCACCGAGTTGGCGACCAACCCATTTCTACAGGAATTCCGCACGTGATTCCCCGTCTCAAGGGCACCGACGACATCCTCCCGCCCGAATCCGACCTGTGGCGGAGGCTGCTGCGTGCCTTTGACGATCTGGCGGAGCGATACGGGTACGACCTGGCGGTGATGCCGGCGATCGAGGCAACCGAGTTGTTCTCCCGCGGCGTCGGCGAGACCACCGACGTGGTCGAAAAGCAGATGTACACGTTTGAGGACAGAGGGGGACGATCGGTCACCCTGCGCCCCGAATTCACCGCGGGCATGGTTCGGGCTTACATCGATTCGGGTGCCCAGGGAATCGTCAAGCTGGCGGCCGCCGGTCCTCAGTTTCGTTACGAGCAGCCCCAGAAGGGACGCAGGCGCCAGTTCTACCAGGTGGACCTGGAGTACCTCGGCGAGGCCGCTCCCGGAGCCGACGCCGAAATCATCGAATTCTCGTACCGCCTGCTGCAGATGGTCGGAGTCGGCGGTATCGGACTTCGCCTCAACTCGATCGGTGACGCTTCCGACCGGATCGCCTATCGCGGCTTGTTGCAGGATTACCTGCGGCACCACGAATCGGAGTTGTCGGAGGATTCCCGACGGCGGATCGATTCCAATCCGTTGCGAGTACTCGATTCGAAGGCGGATGCGGCAGTGGTGGGGGACGCTCCGGTGCCTTCCGACCATCTCGGCCCGGAGGCGGCGGACCATTTCGACCGGGTGAGGTCGGCGCTGGACACGCTCGGAATCCCATTTGAGATCGATCCCCGGCTGGTACGCGGGCTCGACTACTACAACAGGACCGTCTTCGAGTTCTACTCGTCGTCCTTTGAGGCGGCCCAGTCGTCACTCGGCGGAGGCGGGCGCTACGACCCCCTGGCCGAGCTCATCGGCTCCAAGCAGGCCGTGCCTGGCGTGGGAGTAGCCATGGGGTGCGACCGAATCGTCGAGGCGATGGCGGCCGCCGAGGTCGATCGGCTCGACATCTACGTGGTGGTGGCAGATCGTGACCGCACCGGCGATGCCTTGAGATGGGTGGCCGACCTCCGTGGCCGGGGGTTGAAGGTGGATTGGGACGTATCGGCTGCGAAGTCGGTCAAGGCTCAGTTCAAGGCGGCCAACCGGTCGGCGGCAGGCGTAGTCGCCATGGTCGGCACCGAGTGGTCAGACGGAATGGTCTCGATGAAGATGTTGGAGACGGGGGAGGAGAGCCAGGTACCGGTCGAGGAGGTCGAGGAGTGGATGAAGCAACGCTGAGGACGGCACATGCCGGTCATCTGAGCTCCGAAGACATCGGCACCCAGGTGCGGGTCGCCGGGTGGGTGGCGACCAGGCGAGATCACGGTGGCGTCCTGTTTGTGGACCTGCGTGATGCCAGCGGCATCGTGCAGGTTGTCATCAACCCCGAGGAGCAGCCAGACCTGGACGACGTCACTCAAGCTCTACGGGACGAGTTCTGCATCTCGGTTCTCGGTTCGGTGCGAGCAAGGCCTGAGGGGACGATCAACCCCGACTTGGTGACGGGCAAGATCGAGATAGGGGCCTCGGAGATAACGGTGCTGTCTCCCGCAGATCCGCTTCCGTTCCAGATCGACGATCGTGCCGACGTCGACGAGATGCGGCGTCTCGAATTCCGATACCTGGATCTCCGTCGCCCTCGGATGGCGGCCAACCTCCTGGCCCGGTCCCGAGCCGTGCAGGCCATACGATCCACTCTGGCCGACGACGGCTTCCTGGAGGTGGAGACCCCGACCCTCGTGAATTCGACCCCTGAGGGCGCCCGCGATTTTCTGGTTCCCAGCAGGCTTCGCCAGGGCTCGTTCTACGCCCTCCCTCAATCACCCCAGCTGTTCAAGCAGTTGCTGATGGTCGGAGGGGTGGAGCGTTACTACCAAATCGCCCGGTGTTATCGCGACGAGGACTTTCGATCGGATCGCCAGGTCGAATTCACTCAGCTGGATCTGGAGGGAGCCTTCTGGGGTCAGGACCAAGTGCTGGCGGCGCTCGAACCGGTCATTGCGGCTGTGGTCAAGGCTTTGCGCGGACTGGACCTCGAAACACCGTTTCCCCGCATGAGCCACGCCGACGCCTTGGCGCGCTATGGGACGGACAAGCCCGATATCCGGTTCGGGATGGAACTGGTCGAGCTGTCGCCGATCTTCTCCGGGACCGAGTTCAAGGCCTTCTCAGGAGCGGTCGAAAACGGCGGCTTGATCGCGGGAATCAACGGGGGTGAGCTCGGGCTTTCTCGTGCCGGACTCGACGGCCTGGTGGAGCGGGCGCAGGCCCTCGGCGCCAAGGGTTTGGTTTGGATGGTGGTCGAGGAAGACGGGTCGCTGCGATCGCCCGTGGCGAAATTCCTGTCCGATGCCGAACAGGCCGGCATCAAGGAGAGTCTCGGTGCGGTAGCGGGCGACACGCTTCTGATCGTTGCCGATTCGCCGTCAACAACGAGAGCGGTTCTGGGTGCGATTCGGATCGACCTGGGTCAACCAGAGGGTCACGGCGATCTGCAATTCCTGTGGGTTACCGACTTTCCGGTCTTCGAGGTGACCGGGGAGGGCCGGTTGGCCGCCGCCCACCACCCTTTCACTGCCCCGACCGACGTCGCGGAGATGGAAAACAACCCGAAAGACGCGATATCGCGAGCCTACGACCTCGTGTTGAACGGGACTGAGCTCGGCTCGGGGAGCGAGCGGATCCACGATCCGGACACCCAGGCGCGCGTCTTCAGGGTGCTCGGCATCAGTGACGAGGAGGCCGAGGCGCGGTTCGGCTGGTTCATGCGGGGCCTCCGATATGGCACGCCGCCCCACGCCGGGTTCGCCGTCGGCATCGACCGGTTCATCGCCATCCTGCAGAACGAGCCGAATATTCGCGAGGTCATCCCGTTCCCCAAGACGCAAACCGGTCTCGACCCTCTCACCGGGACTCCCGGCCCGGTGGACGACTCCCAACTGGCGGAGCTCGGAATCGATCTGCTACCCGAGGTGAGAGCAGCACTCGAAGAGGAAGCCGAAGGTGGGGAGTCCGAGGCAGAGTGAGGCAGCGAGTATCCAGTATCCAGTATCCAGTATCCAGCCGGAGCCCTGGTCCAGACCCAGGCCGTTCAGATGCGTTTCTGGCTACCGGCTACTGGGTACTGGCTACTGGGATCGACGGGAGTGCGGAGTCGACCAAAACTCCCCGTAACAGGGTTCCTTACTTCTGATGGACGATCTCTTTTCCGCCGAACGTGCCGAGCGGCGCAAGTCGGTGGAGCCGCTCCCGGCTCGAATGCGGCCGACCAAACTGGACGAGGTCGTGGGCCAGAGCCACCTCTTGGGTCCCGGTGCCGCCTTCGGGGTAATGGTTCGCTCCGGGCGTCCGGTGTCGATGATTCTGTGGGGACCGCCGGGAACCGGCAAGACCACACTCGCCCGGTTGATAGCCACCGAAACCGACGCGGTGTTCGAGTCGATGTCGGCGGTCAACGCCGGTGTCAAGGATGTCCGGGAGGTGCTGGCCAAAGCAAAGCACCGTCTGGAGCAAGACGAGCGTCGCACGATCCTGTTTCTCGACGAGATCCACCGTTTCAACAAGGCACAGCAAGACGCTCTGCTGCCGGGCGTCGAGACCGGCATGGTGATCCTGGTGGGGGCCACAACCGAGAACCCGTTCTTCGAGGTCAACTCCCCGCTGATCTCACGGTCGACGCTATTCCGGCTCGAGGCGCTGGAGCCTGCTGATGTGGCCGTTTTGATCGATCGGGCCGTGGACGGTTTGATAGCCGAGCCGGGATCGATCACCGACGAGGCGCGGACGGCGCTCGCCGACCGATCTGGTGGTGATGCCAGGCTGGCGCTTAATGCACTCGAGGTGGCGGCGACGATTGCGGCGGGCCGCGGCGGCGAGGCGATCGACGTTGAGGCCGTCGAGGAGGCCTTGCAGCGAAGGATCGTGCGATACGACAAGGCCGGTGATCAGCACTACGACGTAATCTCGGCGTTCATCAAGAGCCTGCGCGGTTCCGATCCCGACGCCGCCGCCTACTGGTTGCAGACGATGATCGCCGCCGGGGAGGACGCCCAGTTCATTGCCCGTCGAATGATCGTGTTTGCCTCCGAGGACGTCGGTCTTGCTGATCCGTCTGCGCTGCCGATGGCGGTGGCCGCCTTTCAGGCTCTGCGGGTAGTCGGGCTCCCCGAGGCCGGCTACGCCCTCCACCACGCCGCCATCCATTTGGCTACCGCACCGAAGTCCGACTCGGTCAAGCGGACCATTGCCTCCGCCTCGGCCGCGGTCGAGGAAACGACTCATGCCGCGGTTCCCCCGCACCTCCGCTCCGGCAACTACCGCGGCGCCGAGCAACTCGGTCACGGAGTCGGTTACCGCTATCCGCACGACCACCCGGATTCGCTCGTGCCGCAGCAGTATCTACCCGACGGTCTCGAAGGGACCATCCTGTTCAGACCGACCCGTTCTGGGGCCGAGGCGGCGCTGGCAGCCAGACTTGACGAAATCGACGAGAGGATGGGGAGGAAGCAGAGGGAGTGATTACCCTGCCGCCGATGCCGAGGTCTCCGGAAACTCGATGACTACACCGACCACCGGGAGCGATGTCAGGCGCGCTTTCGTGGAGTTCTTCCGCGACCGCGAGCACACGGTGGTGCCCTCGGCGTCACTGATCCCGACCGACCCCGGCCTGCTGCTCACGGTTGCCGGGATGGTTCCATTCAAGCCGTATCTGCTGGGTGACGAACCTGCTCCCTTTCCCAGAGCGGTGAGCTCACAGAAGTGCATTCGCACCGTCGATATCGACATCGTCGGCACGACGGCGCGTCACATGTCCTTCTTCGAGATGCTGGGCAATTTCTCATTCGGCGACTACTTCAAGGAACTCGCCTGTTCACTCGCCTACGAGCTCATCACCGAGCGCTACGAAATGGATCCAGACCGGCTCTGGTTCACGGTGCATGAAGACGACGACGAGGCCGAGCAGATCTGGATTGACGGCGTCGGCGTGAGTCCCGACCGAGTGCAGCGTCGCCCGGACTCGGAGAATTTCTGGCAGATGGGAGTCGCCGGACCGGCCGGTCCGGCTTCCGAGATTTTTTACGACCGCGGTCCCGACTTCGGGCCGGAGGGCGGTCCGATCGTTGACGAAGCGCGGTTCATGGAGTTCTGGAACCTGGTGTTCATGCAGTACGTCCAGGACGAGCCGTATCAGGTTGTAGGAGATCTACCGGCCAAGAACATCGACACCGGCTTGGGCTTGGAGCGGATGTGCGTGCTGCTCCAGGACGTTGCCAACGTGTTCGATACCGATTTGGTACGCACGGTGCTGGCGGCAGCCGAAGCAGCGACCGGCCACACCTATGGGGAGCACGAGGGCCCGGACGTCAGCCTGCGCATCATGGCCGACCATGGACGCGCCGTTACCCACATGATTGCCGACGGCATCGTGCCCGCCAATGAAGGGCGCGGCTATGTGCTGCGCAGGCTGCTTCGCCGCGCAGTGCGGCACGCCTGGCAACTCGGCGCCGAAGAGACGGTCACGCCGGCGCTGGTCGATGCCACGATCGACGCGGTAGGTGATGCATTTCCGGGCTTGCGGAGCGGTCGCGATGGCATCGTCGAGACGGCCGAGCGGGAGGAGATCCGGTTCCGGCGTACCTTGGCGTCGGGCCACACCCTTCTCTCCGAAGAGCTCGACGGCCTCGATGAGGGCGGCACCCTTCCCGGCTCGACCGCCTTCAAATTGCACGACACCTTCGGTTTCCCGGTCGAGCTCACTGAGGAGATAACTTCTGAGCGAGGATTGAGCGTCGATATCGCGGGCTTCGAGGCCGAGATGGAGGAGCAGCGCACCAGAGCCCGCGCGGCGCGTCGCGTCGAGGCCGAATCCGAGACCGCATCTGCCTACCTCGATCTGTTCGACCGATACGGACCCACCGCTTTCGTCGGGTATGAGACTGTTGATTCGGTGGGCGAGGTGCTGACGATCCTGCGCGACGGCGAGCCGGTTCAGGATGCTTCCGCAGGAGCCGAGGTCGAGGTCTTCTTTGATGCGACGCCCTTCTACGGCGAGTCCGGCGGTCAGGTCGGAGACACCGGAACCGCCTCGACCGATACCGGGGCTCTCGACATCACCGACACCCAACACGCGGTGCAGGGTCTGCATGGCCATCGAGCCATCGTGAAATCGGGAACGATATCCGTCGGTCAGCGCGCCGTGCTCGCCGTCGCTCCGGGCCGGAGGGAACGAATCCGCAAGAGCCACACCGGGACCCACATCCTGCACTGGGCGCTGCGGGAGGTCCTGGGGACCCACGTACAGCAGGCCGGCTCACTGGTGGAGTCCGGCCGACTGCGGTTCGACTTTAGTCATTACGGACCTCTCAGCTCGGAGGAGATGCTTGCAGTGGAGCGGGCCGCCAACGAGCGAGTGATCGACAATGCGCGTGTCCTGACGATCGAGATGGCACGAGCGGAGGCCGAGGAGATCGGTGCGATTGCATTCTTCGGGGACAAATATGGGGATCGAGTCCGGGTGGTCGAGGCCGGGAACTACTCCCGCGAGCTCTGTGGCGGCACCCATGTGCCTTCGACCGGACAGATCGGACCGCTGATCGTGCTGGGTGAGTCTTCGATCGGGAGCAACCTTCGCCGCATCGAGGCCAACACGGGCTCGGCGGGCTACGAGCATCTGGTGCAGCTTCGCAACGAGTTGAATCTGGCTGCGGACCACCTGCGGGTGCGGCCCGATGAGTTGGGAGGCGCCGCCGCCGCGATCGTGGCGCGCACCCGCCAACAGGAGGAGCGGATCGAGGCCTTCGAGGCGAGAAATCGTTCCGAAGACGCCGGCAGCATCGTCGGAGAGGCCGTGGCGGTCGCCGGGTACACCCTGGCCGTCGCGGTGCGGGACGGATTGAGCCCAGACGCCTTGCGCCAGTTGGCCGTACAGGTTCGGGACCGCCTCGGTTCCGGAGTGGCCGTCATAGGATCGGAGCGCGATGGCAAGGCGGGGCTGGTTGGGGTGGTGACGGCAGACCTGGTGGAACGCGGGCTGTCCGCCGCCGACATCGTCGGTCCGGCTGCCCGGCTGGTGGGCGGAGGGGGCAGCAAGGATCCGGCGCTCGCTCAGGCGGGAGGCCCGCAGGGAGCCGAGATCGGTGCGGCGCTCGAGCAGGCTTCGGCGCTTGCCACCGAAGCGCTCAAAGGGCTGTGATGCACCGGCGGGAGGACTGATGGGTCGGGTGTTGGCACTGGATTCGGGCACCGTGCGGATCGGTGTCGCGGTGAGTGACTCGTTGCGGATCACGGCCCAGCCCCATTCGGTCTTGGACGCCGACAGTCCCGATCTGATGACGGACATTGCACACCTGGTCGAGTCGCTGGACGTGGAGCGGATTGTCGTGGGTCTGCCGGTATCGCTCGACGGGACCGAGGGGGCGTCGGCTCTACTGGCCCGCGACCTGGCCGGCCGCATCACCGAAGCAATCGGGGTCGAGGTGAGTCTGATCGATGAGAGGTTCAGCACAGTCATTGCGGAACGGGTCATGATCCAGGCGGGTGCCCGCCGATCGAAGCGAAGAGCGACGCAGGACCGCGTGGCCGCCGCAGTATTCCTTCAGGCGTACTTGGATGGCATGCGATGAGCCTCGAACTCGAGCAATACGACGATGGTGGAGATGACGGCGGTGTCCCCAGCGGGCCGAGCCGGCTGGTGCGGACACTGGGCATAGCCGGGTTCATCATCGCTCTGTTCGTTTTGGCATACGGGGGTGTCCAGTGGCTCGCCGATTCGGTGAGCGGGGTGATCGCCAGCGACGACACGGTGGTGGAAGCGGGCATTCCGGTGACGCTCGAAATCGTCCCCGGCGAGTCGGCCTCACAGATCGCACGAGAACTCGACGAGGCCGGAGTGGTGGCTTCCGGCGCCGAGTTCGAAAGGGCCGTGCGCGAAGCGCGCGCCTCGAGCCGGCTGCAGGCAGGCACGTACGATCTGGAGACCGGCATGGAACCGGACGCGGTGCTGGCAGTGCTGCTGGAAGGCCCGGTCGCCGGCGCCGTGTATCGCCTTACTGTGATCGAAGGACTGACGGTCGGGCAGATGATCGAGTCGTTGTCTCGCCAGACCGGGTTTACGTTCGAGGCATTCACCGAGCCGCTGCTCGATGGAAGCGTGACTTCGGAACTTCTCCCGGGCGAGCCGCAGGAATTGAGGGACTGGGAAGGCCTGCTGTTCCCGGACACATATGAGTTCATCGAAGATGCGACCGCGCTCGATGTGCTGACCCGGCTGGCGGCAACGGCCGAGCAACGGGTGGGGGCCATCGACTGGACGGCTCTGGAAGCGCGCGGGCTCACTCCGTACGACGGGATCATCATCGCCAGCCTCATCGAGGAAGAAGTGGCCGTCGAAGAGGACCGGCCGCTGGTGGCGAGTGTGATATTCAACCGGCTCGATGCTGGAATGAAGATGCAGCTCGACGTCACCGTCGTCTATGCCCTCGGTGCGGTGCCCGAAGGCGGTCTCTCGTTTGAAGACCTCGAGGTGAACTCGCCTTACAACACATATCTCATCGATGGCCTGCCTCCGACGCCGATAGCCGGCGTGAGGGTTTCGTCGCTGCGTGCGGCGGCGGAGCCGGCCGAGACCAGCTACCTGTTCTTCATCACGACCGACCAATCGGGAAGGATGACGTTTACCGAGACGTTCGAAGAGTTCCTCCAGGTCCAGGAGGAGCTCAGCGGAGACGGGTCGTAGGGGTGCTCCCTTCAGAAGTCGAGAGTCTGGAGTCGGGACTCAGGACTCCAGACTCAGGACTCCAGACTCAGGACTCAGGACTCAGTCTGATGTCTGATGTCTGATGTCGTTCCTCCCATGCGCTTTGTTCTGCTGGGCGATCCGGTGGAGCACTCTCGATCGCCGGCGATCCACCGAGCAGCTCTGCGCGCCCTCGGTCTGACCGGCAGCTATGTGGCTCGCCGCACCGACCCCGCCGGAGTGGTCGATGCCTGCGCCGAGATCCGCCAAGGCGTCCTCGGTGGGGCCAATGTGACGATGCCGCTCAAGAGGGCGGCGCTGGCTGCGGTTGAGGCTGCGTCGGAGCCGGCGCGGCGCGCCGGAGCCGTCAACACCCTGTGCTGGCGTGGTGGATCGGTGTTCGGCGCCAATACCGATATCGACGGGATCAGGGACGTTTGGGAGCGGCGGGGGCTTCCGGTCGATGCTCCGATCCTGGTTCTGGGGGCGGGCGGTGCGGCTGCGGCTGCGATGCTTGCCCGCGAGGGATCGGAGATAGTGGCGAGCAGTCGGCGGCGCGGCGCGGTCACGGAACTGGCTTCCAAGATCGGAGTGACCGTTTCCGAAGTCCCCTGGGGCGTAGCCGTTGCCGGGGCAGTCGTCGTCAACGCCACCCCGGTCGGCATGGCCGGTGAATCCTTGCCCGAAGGCATTGTCGATGTCGCAGACGGCCTGTTCGACATGGCCTATGGAATCAATGCGACACCGGCGGTGCTTGAGGCCGATGAGCGGCCGGTGGCCGACGGTATCGACATGCTGGTTGCCCAGGCAGCACGATCCTTCGAGATCTGGACGGGTAGACCCGCTCCGCTGGAAGTGATGGAGACCGCGGCCAGGGATCGATCGACGCCCGCGTAGCCCGGCGGACCGGCAGCGGTGGCAGCCTTCCGGACCACACCTTCTATCTGCACGGTTCTCTGGCTCGACTTCGGCCTCAAGCCTCGCCTCCAAACTGCCGAAACCCTCGTGAAGTAACAGTTCCGGCGTGTTCGCCACGCCAGGCACGACACGAGGAGATCGGGTGGCGCAGCGCGAGAACATCGGAGCGATCCTGGTTCTGGGGGCAGGCGGTGCGGCTGCGGCTGCGATGCTTGCTCGCGAGGGATCGGAGATAGTGGCGAGCAGTCGGCGGCGCGGCGCGGTCACGGAACTGGCTTCCAGGATCGGAGTGACCGTTTCCGAAGTCCCCTGGGGCGTAGCCGTTGCCGGGGCAGTCGTCGTCAACGCCACCCCGGTCGGCATGGCCGGTGAATCCTTGCCCGAAGGCATTGTCGATGTTGCAGTCGGCCTGTTCGACATGGCCTATGGAATCAATGCGACACCGGCGGTGCTCGAGGCCGATGAGCGGCCGGTGGCCGACGGTATCGACATGCTGGTTGCCCAGGCAGCACGATCCTTCGAGATCTGGACGGGTAGACCCGCTCCGCTGGAAGTGATGGAGACCGCGGCCAGGGATCGA
>JAZGCP010000040.1:0-3765 GCA_036477035.1 Acidimicrobiia bacterium
CAGAAGGGTGAGTTCCCATCGGACGACGAGACCTATCACATGCCGGACGAGGTAGTTCGGTCTCTGCTGTCAGAGGGCTGATATCCGCGGCGGCGTTCCTGGTTCTGATAACGGCCTGCGGCGCTGATGCCGCGCCAGATTCGACAACTGTTCCGGCGACGGCAGTCGAAAGCACTACCACCACGGTCTCCGAGTCACCCAACGACCTCATGGTGTTCGATCGAGCGGAGATTGTCGTTGGCGGAGAGACCTGGGATGTGGCAGTCGCCGACACCCCGGTCCTCCGAGCCCAGGGGCTCATGGGCGTCACCGACCTTCATGTCGACGGGATGCTGTTCGTGTTCGACGGTCCGGTCCAAGCGGCTTTCCATATGCAGGACACCCTGATCCCGCTCGACATCGCCTTCTTCGGAGAAGACGGAGTATTGATCGACCAGTTCACGATGACGCCATGTGACGAGGTGCCCTGCCCGACCTACCCGGCAGCAGGCCCCTTCAAGTACGCGATCGAAACAACCGTGGGCGGCTTCGAAGGCCTCGGACCATTGGTGCTCGACGTGGGGTCGAGCGAGTAGTAGGCGATGTGGCGTTCAACGCCCTTCTTTCCATCCGGGTGGCCCGCCGAGCGGAGCGAGGCGATTGCCCGGCTTCCGATTGCCCGCAGAGCGAAGCTCGGCGATAGCCCGGCGCCACGCCGGCTCCTAATCCAACTTCCGCGACCCGCCCCACTCGCGATACACTCTCCTCCTTCCCTACTGCCCCCCGCGGGGCCTCTCGCCAGATGCGAGTGTCCAAAGGAGGTGGAGCGCATCATGCGCGCCTACGAACTGATGACGATCTTTCGGCCCGAGATGGCCGAGGACGACGTGAAAAAAGAGGTGAGTCGGGTCGAGAAGGCCCTCACCGATCGCGGCGCCGAGATCACCCTGTCCGACTTCTGGGGCAAGCGTCGCTTTGCCTATGAGATCAACCATCTCAATGAGGGCTATTACGCCGTGACCCAGTTCAACGCCGAGCCGGGGGCTCTCGACGACGTGGACCGCGCCTTGGGCCTGTCCGATCAGGTGATCCGCCACAAGTTCGTCCGACCCGAGTGAACCTCGGCGTGTCACACCCAGACCTCATATTGAGTGTCATCAACCGAAAGAAGTGATTGAGCGATGCCTGCGAATTCAGTGACCCTTATCGGCAACCTGGTCGACGATCCCGAACTTCGGTTTACTCCTTCCGGCGTCGCCCTGGCCAAGGTTCGTTTCGCTGTCAACCGGCGTTATCAGGACCGCAATAAGGAGTGGCAGGAAGAGACCAGCTTCTTCGGTGGAACGCTGTGGCGTGATGCCGCCGAGAATTGCGCCGAGTCGCTCACCAAGGGCACTCGTGTGATTGTCACCGGCCGCCTCGAACAGAGGTCCTGGGAGACCCAGGACGGCGACAAGCGGTCGGTCGTCGAGGTGGCGATCGATGAGATCGGCCCCTCGCTGCGGTGGGCTACCGCCGCGGTGACTCGTTCGCCTCGCTCCGGCGATTCGTTCGGCGGAGGTCAGCAGCCGAGCACGCCTGCCGCTCCGGTGGCGCGTGAAGAATTCGGTCCCGACGAAGCACCTTTCTAGAGAACTACCCCACTTCCCCCCGAGAGGACAATTAGATGTCTCCGCGAAGAAAAAACAAAAAACCCAGAGCGGGCACCCGGCGTCGCGCCCCCGAGCGGGGCCGAGGGCGACGGCCCAAGAAGAAGAGTTGCTACTTCTGCGACCAGAATCAGGGCTACGTCGACTACAAGGACGTAGGTCAGCTTCGCAAGTTCATGTCGGATCGGGCCAAGATCCGTTCATCGCGGGTCACCGGCAACTGCCCGCAGTGCCAGCGGAAGGTGGCTACGGCAATCAAGAACGCCCGCGAGATGGCGCTCCTGCCGTACATCAAGCGATGAAGCTCATCCTCACCGACACCGTCGACGGACTTGGTCGCAAGGGTGACGTCGTAGAAGTCGCCGATGGGTACGGACGCAACTACCTGGTGCCGCAATCGAAGGCGATCAAGGCGACTCGTGGCGCCCTCAAGGAGGCGCAGGTCCTGCGCCGGTCCCGCGAGGAGGCTGAAAGGGTGGAGAAGGCCGCTGCCAGCCTGATCGCCGAGGCGCTCGCCGACAGCCGTGTCGTCGTCGCAGCCCGTTCCGCCGAAGAGGGCAAGCTGTTTGGTTCGATCGGTGCTCGCAACGTCGCCGAGGCAATTGCTCAGTACACCGGAGTCCAGGTCGAGCCGCAGATCATCATGTTGACCGGTCCGATCAAAGAGATCGGACTGCATGAAGTGACGATCAAGCCGCACCCGGAGGTCGAATTCCAGCTCACGCTGGATGTGATTCCCGGCTAGACGACGTCGATTTCCAGGCGTCGTAGGAGGACATGACAACTCAACTCGAGGGTCCGAGGACTGCTCCAATGTCGGTGCCGCCGCACAACGTGGAGGCAGAGGAGAGCGTTCTCGGCGCGGTGATGCTGTCCGCCGAGGCGGCGGCAGTTGCTCTCGAGCAGCTTCGCCCCGAAGACTTCTATCGACCGGCTCACCAGTCGGTCTTCGAGGGGATTACGACGCTCTTCGACGGCAATCAGGCGATCGATGCGATAACGGTCAGCGATTGGCTCCGCCGCAACGACGAATTGGAGAAGGTGGGAGGAATCGCCTTCCTCAACCACCTGATGGACGCGGTCCCCGCCACGTCCAACGTCGGTTACTACGTCGAAATCGTCGACGAGACCGCATCGCGTCGCAGGCTGATGAAGGCCGGCGCCACGGTCACCCAGATTGCGATGCAGAGCGAGCGTCCGATCGACGAGGCGCTCGACTCGGCCGAGGCAGAGGTCTTTGCCGTCGCCGACCGCCGGGTCGGGGAGGGACTGTCCCGGTTGGGCCCGCTGTTGCAGGACACTCTCGAGAAGATCGAAGAGATCGGAACTCGCGGCGGCGACATCACAGGTGTGCCCACGGGCTTCCGGGATCTGGACAAGAAACTGGCGGGTCTGCACCCGGCCAACCTGGTGGTCATTGCCGCCCGACCCTCGATGGGTAAGAGCGCCTTGGCGCTCAATATCGCCCAGAACGTGGCGGAGAAAGGTCAACCGGTCGCCTTCTTTACTCTGGAGATGAGCCGCGAAGAGGTGGTGCAGCGGCTGTTGTCCTCGATGGCTTCGGTTGATTCCAACAAGTTGCGCACCGGCCAACTCGGGCCCGAGATGTGGCAGAAGCTGGCCAGGGAATCATCCAAGCTCTACGAGATGCCGTTCTACGTGGACGACTCGCCCGACCTCACCGTCACTGCGATTCGCGCCAAGTGCCGCCGGCTCAAGCGAAAGTCTGATCTCGGTCTGGTGGTGGTGGACTACCTGCAGCTGATGCAGGGTCCGGTACGAGCCGACAACCGTCAGCAGGAGATCGCCGAGATCAGCCGGTCGCTCAAGAATCTCGCCCGTGAGCTCCATGTCCCGGTGATAGCGGTCTCACAGTTGAATCGTCAGTTGGAGCAACGCGAGAACAAGCGTCCCCGGCTCGGCGACCTGAGAGAGTCGGGCGCCATCGAACAGGATGCCGACATCGTGATGTTCATCTACCGCGACGAGTATTACAACGCCGACAGCGCCGAAACCAGGGGCATCGCCGAGCTGAGCATCGCCAAGCACCGTGCCGGAGCAACCGGCATCGTGATGATGACCTTCGCCGCCGAATTCACCCGCTTCCGCAACTACACCCGAGCAGACCCGATCTAAA
>JAZGCP010000041.1:0-5611 GCA_036477035.1 Acidimicrobiia bacterium
ACCGGGTCACCGATCACCGGATCGGTTTGACGATCAAACGGCTCCCCGAGGTCTTGGAAGGGGCACTCGATCAGTTTGTGGATGCACTGACCCTCGATGACGAGGCGCGCAAGTTGAGTAGCGGATAGAAGCAGTTTCTTTGCCCGGCCTGACTTCGCCGCCTACGGCGGCGAACAGGCGCTGGTCCGGCCTCCTCCACCAGGTGGGGCCCCAACCCCACCGGCGGCCGTGTCGCGTGGCGGTCGTCGGGAGACGGAGGGGCCTGCGAAAGGTTCTCGTAGTCGAAAGGCCCCTGCGAAAGGTCCCATAGTCGGAGGGCCCCCCCTCCAATCGAGCTGCGTATCTAGCTCCGGCGTTCGGCTCCTACTCGGCCCCGAAGCACCTCCGCATGTTCGAGCCGCCTCCGGCGGCGCTGTCTCGTACGATTGACTCCCCCTCGAGGGGGGAGTGGTTCTCTCTTGCTAATTGCTAATTGTTAATTGCTATCCGCAAACCCGATCGGGACCAGTTTCACCAATATGTACCTGTCTCCCGGCAGTAATTCGATCGCCAGTTGGCGGATGTCTTCGGCGGTCGCATCGAATGTCTGGTCGATGCGGTCGATTATTTGCGATAGACCCTCATCGGGATGCTCGGCGCTGAACACGATGGCCTGTGACAGCAATTCGTTCGACACCAACTCGTAATCCAGCAGCAGCTGCTGCTGGGCGATCTGCAGCTCGTCGGCAGTCGGACCGGTCGCCCTGAGGTCGGCGAAGACGGCGAGCGTCTGTTCGACCACCTCGTCGAGTTCTGCAGGGTCGCCACTGATCTGGATCTGCAGTTCGACTGATTGCTCGGGTTCTTCCACTAGGCGGGTGAACGCAAAGGGGGAGTACGAGGCAGACAACT
The DNA here is from genome assembly GCA_036477035.1 of Acidimicrobiia bacterium. Lineage (GTDB taxonomy): Bacteria > Actinomycetota > Acidimicrobiia > Spongiisociales > UBA11373 > JACZWZ01. The sequence continues at coordinate 892 of JAZGCP010000041.1, forward strand.
GCTCACGAATCCGCTCGGTGAGACGCTGCTGGAGGACGAGTTCGAGCAGGTCGATGGCGATTCGCTTGGCGGGATCGAGTTCGGTGAGAGTGCTGAAGAGGAAGGTTGCCCCGCCCAGCACCCCGGTGCCGGCCTCGACCACCGTGGTGATTATGCCTTCGGGTGGGGTCGGCCGGACGTTGGTAAAGGCCTCGGCGGCGCCCGGGCCGGGGATCGATCCGAGATAGCGTCGAGCCAGGTCCTCGACGGTGTCCTCTTCGAAGTCGCCGGCAAACACGAATACGAAGTCACCCGGATCGTCGAAGCGGTCCCGGAAAACGGCAGCAGCCCGGTCGAGGTCGAGCGTCGCGAAGTCGCCGGCGGTGGGGAGAACACCGAATCGTTTGTCTCCGTCGAATCGAGCTTCGGCGATCGCTCCCGCTACCGCCAGATCGGGAACCTGCTCCGGATTGGCCGCAAACGGAAGGTTCTCTCCGATCACGATGTCCAAAGCCGTTTGCTCGAATCGCGGCTTTGTCATGTAGAGGTGCACCAGTTGCAGCAGCGTCTCGAGATCGCCGGTCGAGGCCTGTCCGAAGAAGCCCTCCTGGACCTCGTCGATAAACGGCGTGAGCGAAACGATCAAACCGGACAGGGTTCGATCGAGCGTCACCTGATCGATCTCTCCCACGCCGCTGTTGGTAACGACATCGGAGACCAGCTGTGCCTCGGCCACGTCTCCGCTTGGAAGCAGTGACCAACCTCCCGGACTGGAGGCACGAAACACAACGACGTCGCCGCGGATTGTCGTCGGGAGGAACACGACTCTCGCCCCGTTGGCCAGTGTCACCTCCGTGAGCCCGGTGTCCGAGAACTGTCCGCGAGCCTTGATCGGAGTCGAATCTGGACGATCCATCAGCGTCTCGAGCACTGTGGTGTCGTCGGTCCAAGGCTCGTAGGCCGAGGCTGCCACTCGATTGACGATTTCACGTAGATCGGTCTCGGTTGGAATCACGGCGGCCGACGCCTCCGGGGCAACAATGATGACGAATGGCTCGGTGGTGGCGACGGTGCCGGCGAAGGTTCCCCAGATCTGATCGGTCGTCATCTCGTCGAGCAGGCGCAGCCGAAGTTCATGCCATTGATTGGCCGACGGGATTGGGGTTTGGCCGAGGAAATACTCGACGTAGTCGTCGGCATATTCGGCGTCCTGCGTCGTTTCCCGCTCATCGAACGCGAGTTGGATGTTGCCGCGCATGACGTCGGTCGCTCTTTCGAGTTCGGTAGCGACAAAGCCTTGGGTGCGGGCTCGTTCCACCTCGATGAGCAGTGCTTCGATAGATGCAGCCAGGTTCTCCGGAGCGGCGAATGCCGCCAGCCCCGGTGTGCGTTGGGCGCGAACCAGCGGATTCGCCGCAAAGGACGGATCGAAGAATGGTGTATCACCGCGCAGTGAATCCTCCGTGAGTCGATTCACGATCATCGTCCACGCCAGGTCGAAGGCCATGTTTTGTCGAACCGACCCCACGGTGCCGACGTTCTCGATCACCGGCAGCGGGTAATTGAGTTCGGCCCACGCTTGCGGGTACTCGGGATCGGCGATAATGAAGAAGGTCGGTTCGGTCGCCGCCTGGATGGTGGGGACGGGTAGGGGTGCTGGATTCTCGGCCGGTTCGACCGCGGCGAATCTCTCGAAAATCAACTGTTCGATGACGTCGGCATCGAAGTCACCTACGGCGATGACGGCCATCGTATCGGTTCGGTACCAGCGCTCCACGAAGGCGCGCAGACCCTCCGCAGTCGTCGCCGCGACTTGGTCCGGATCTCCCAGTGGGCTGCGATCGGCGTAGATCGTGTCGGTCAGCAACACCTCGGTCACGCCCTCGAAGTAGCGGCCCCAGAAGCTCTGATCGCGCAGCCTCCACTCTTCGACGAGGACCCCGCGCTCGAGTTCGACTTCAGCCGGATCGAGGGCCACCGCGGTGGCCCATTCGAAGAGGACGTCAAAGCCGGCGCTGATCGTGTCGGGATCGTCGGTGGGGAGTTCCAACTCGTAGACGGTTTCCTCATAAGAGGTGTAGGCGTTGATATCCGCACCAAATTCGGCACCGAAGCGTTGTAGCAACAGGATGAGTTCGTGTGCCGGAAAACGGTCGGTACCGTTGAACATCATGTGCTCGAGGTAGTGCGCGGCGCCTCTTTGATCGTCGACTTCCTGGACCGATCCGGCGCGGACTGCAAGACGTAACTGAGCCCTGGCACCGGGTGAATCGTTCTCCCGGATGTAGTACGTGAGCCCGTTCTCCAGCACCCCGATACGGACGGCATCGTCGACGCCGATCAGTTCGGCATCGCCTGCAAAGGTAGGGACCACTGGGGTAGGAACTTCTACGGTGGCGGCGGTCGTCGTCGACCGGGAAACGCCTGTAGTGGCGGTGGTTGTGGCTGGTTCTTCCGATTTCGAACACGCAGTCGCGGCCAGGGCAAAGACGAGTGCGGTGACTCCGAGTCGGCGGGCGGTCCTCATAGCTCCGACGAGCCTAGGTATCACCCGGCTCCAAGGCTCAGAGGCCGACGATTGAGACGGGTTGGGCTTCTCCGGCCGGCTCGAATCCGAGCACTTGCCCGAAGAAGGACAGTTCCGATTCCAGCGCTGTGATCTGGTTGCGGGCGTCGCGGAATCCGTGGCCTTCGCCCTCGAACATGATGCATGCGACCGGCACCCCCCGGGCGACGAGTGCGTCGCGCATCATCTCGGTCTGCTGCGGGGGGACGACTTCGTCGTCGAGTCCCTGCAGCAGGATGATCGGCGCGCTGAAGCCGTCGAGGTGGTTGAGGGCCGAGCGTTCTCGGTAGGTCGCTCTCTCTGCTGGGTAGGGCCCGACGAGTCGATCGAGGTAGCGAGCCTCGAACTTGTGGGTGTGTTCGGCGAGGGCCTCGAGACTGGCAATGCCGTACCACGAGGAGCCGGCGGCGAACTCGTCTCGGGTAGCCAGAGCCATCAAGGTCGTGTAGCCACCGGCGCTTCCACCGGTGATGATCAGTCGTTTCGGGTCCGCCCGTCCGATGGCAGCGAGGTGTGCGGCGGCAAGGGCGCAGTCTCTGACGTCGACCACTCCCCAGTTACCCCGCAGACGGTTGCGGTAGGCGCGCCCGTATCCCGAAGAGCCCCCATAATCGACATCGACGATTCCGAAGCCGCGGCTCGTCCAGAACAGGTAGGCCGGATTCAGCGTGGTGCGGGCGTTCCCGGTGGGGCCGCCATGGATCTTTACGATGAGAGGTGGCGTTTCGCCGTCGGGTCCGTTGAAGTCGGGATTGGTCGGCGGGTAGAAGAGGGCGTGGGTCGGACCATCCGGAGTCTCGAACGTGATCGTCTCGGGAATACTGACGTAGCGATCGTCGATCGGCGTATCGGCAGCTCGCACCACCTCATGGGAGCCGGTGTCGACATCGATTTCGACCACCGCCGGGGAGGCGTCCGGGCCACCGGCGATCACGTACAGCTTGCGCTTACGAGAGGCCATGGTCGACCCGAGCGAGCGGAACCCCACGTCGATCTCCCGTGGAATACCTCCTTCGATAGCGATGAGTCGATCGCCGTCGGGTGACCCGTGGACGGCGAGGAGAGTGCCGTCGTCGAGGAAGCAGTATCTACGTGTGGCGAATACCCAGGCCGGTTGCCCGAATTCCGCAGCCATCGGAAGCACGGCGACGTCTTCCGTGGAGGTGTGGCGATAGATGTTCCACCATCCGGTCCGGTCCGAGATGTAATGGAGGACGCCGTCCGGGGCCCACTCGGGTTGCGTGATCGACTCGTCGACCCCTCCTGCGACCAGGACCGGTGCGCTCGGATTGCCATCGCCATCCATGTGGGCCATGAACAATTCGGTTCCGTCCCACGGCATGTTGGGGTGGTCCCACTGCAGCCAGGCAATGGCCGTCCGCGCCTGATTGATTCGCGGTGAGGAATAGAAATCGCTGCCGGAGGCGATGACCACCGGTTCGGTGTTCCCGCTGAGGTCGATACGGACTATTTGGTTTGCGGGTTCGTTGTCGCCATGGATCTCGCGGACGCCAACCGCCCAATCTTCGGCCAGATTGAGATCGGCGTATCGGAGACCAGAAGGTGTCGCCGGTTCGGGAACGATCGTGATCGGCTCACCCTCGGGATCAATCCGATACAGACGCTGATCATCGAATTTGCTGGCGAATACCGCGCCATCGGCGACGACGTAGGCGCCGCCGCCGTATTCGTGGACACGGGTTCTGGCATTGAAGTTGTCGGGGCCGATGTCGTCGATGGCACCAGCGGCAGAATGGCGGACGATGACGCTCCGTCCAGATTCCAATGGGCGGCTCTCGACCCAGTAAAGGTCGCCGCCATCGACCCGGAGTACATCGCCGAATTTGAGACCGGCCTTGGTCACTGTTTGCGCGGTGATCGGTGACTCCCAGGTTCCGTATGGCGCGGCTGTGGGCATGCGGACGACGCTAGTGGGGAACGCCCGGTTGAACCCGATGGCAGAAGAGCCGGGTGCTGGTTGGCTGCTCCGGCCGCCCGAGCAGTCCGTCGGATTGGTCTTGACCGTCGGAGCCGGCGGAGAGCCAGACGGTGGGCCGGTCGCGCTCGGGCTTCGGCCGGCGTGGGATCGGTCGCAGGCTTACCCTCGCGTCATGTCGATCCCAGAGCACGAACGGTGGCGTCTGATGACGGCGGTGACCGGACGAGATCGTGCTT